>JBDTAC010000094.1 GCA_039924845.1 Bacteroidia bacterium | reverse complement strand
TCCTTGAATTCCTTGGAAATAAGAATTACATCCCGTGTTCAAGGTTGGAAAATCTGTTGAACTTGCCTGTCCTGTTACCCAGACATTTGCTCCATCACTGGAAATAGAATAACCAAAATCGTCACTACTACCACCATAATAAGTCGCCCATTTACGAACTCCAGAAGTGTTGAATTGTAAAATAAAAGCATTTTGACTGCCTCCTAATGTTCCTTGAAAATAGGCTCCACCACCTGGATTAAATGTTGGAAAATTTGTTGAACCTATATTTCCTGTTACCCAAACATTTGTACCATCACTGAAAATAGAATTGCCAAAATCGTTATTACTACCACCATAATAAGTCGCCCATTTGCGAACACCAGAAGTTGTAAATTGTAAAATAAAAGCATTTGAATTTCCTCCTAATGTTCCTTGAAAATAAGCTCCAGCACCCGGATTAAATACTGGGAAGTCTGCTGAAGCTGTATATCCAGTTACCCAAATATTTACTCCATCACTGGAAATAGAAAAACCATAATCAACAAAACTTCCACCATAATAAGTCGCCCATTTGCGAACACCAGAAGTAGTAAATTGCAAAATAAAAGCTTTTCCGTAAGTACTTCCTATTCCTTGAAAATACGCTCCAGCACCTGGATTAAATGTTGGGAAGTCTGTTGATTCTGACTGTCCCGTTACCCAAACATTTGCTCCATCACTGGAAATAGATTCACCTAAATCACCAAAACTCCCATTCCCACTCCCGCCATAATAAGTCGCCCATTTACGAACACCAGAAGTGTTGAATTGTAAAATAAAAGCATTTGAAATCCCTCCTAATGTTCCCTGAAAATAAACTCCACCGCCTGGATTAAATGTTGGAAAATCTGTTGAACCTGCATTTCCTGTTACCCAAATATTTACCCCATCACTGGAAATTGAATAACCAATATCTTGAAAACTCCCACCGTAATAAGTCGCCCATTTGCGAACACCGTAAGTCGTAAATTGCAAAACAAATGCATTTTCACCTCCTCCAATTGTTCCTTGAAAATACGCTCCAGCTCCTGGATTAAAAACTGGGAAAACATTAGTATTGGCGGTTCCTCCCGTTACGTAAACATTAGTTCCGTCACTTTGAATACCCATTGGTTCTGTTTGTTGGTTTCCGCCATAATACGTTGCCCAAACCAACACAGGGTCAATGATTAGGATTTTGTGTTTGTTGTAATTACTTACAGCAAAACTTATTTCATTGTTTTTAATACTATATTTCGTTTCAATTTTGTTTTGCTCGTTTTCATCGGTATAGCTTAGAGGAGTACCTTCCGTAATTTTGCCCATTGGCGTATTTATTTTTATCGAGCCATCGCTTTGCAATTCCGGGTTATCAGTCCATTTATATTTTAACTTTATTTGCGACGCATCTGTTCCAGGATGTATTATAAAATTATATTTTATGCCGGAAGTCGCGTTGGTAAAGAGCACCCAATCAATACCGGGATAAATATTTTTGATGGTAATTTTTTTATAACTGCGTACATTTAACACTCCTTGCGGACATTGGCTGAGGTAATAATTATCATAATCATCGCTTTCGCCTTCTTTCAAAATATTTTCTTTGCTAATTGTTGCGCCCACCAGATTCATATCGGCACGACAATATTTCAAAGTTATACTATCATTCATAAAATTGAATTTAGGATTCATTCCCATTTTATTTTTGAGTAAATTTTTCTTTTTGTGTTTTTCTACATCTCTGAAAACGTAGCTAATACCTTTCGTAGTAATGTAAACATCCATTCCTTTTCCGCTCACTTCAAACAATAAATCATTGTCTGTTTTGTGATTCATATCTGCCATTTGCCCTTTGTTTTCAAGGAAACGCAAATTGCTACTGTTTTGCATCCATTTATTTACGTTGGCAGTTAAGGCAGCATCCGCTTTTACGGAAGTTTTTATTTTCGCATTCGCAAAAAGCGCGAAACAAAATAAAAGAGCAATAAAAAAATATTTTTTCGAATACTTCAAATTGGTCGTTTTATTTTTCATAAAAAATATTTTTCGAACTCTAAATTACGACATTTTTATCGGGGGCTAAAAATGATATAACAAATGTAATGCAAAATAAATGCTTCGGAAAATTATTTTTTTGAACGTGATTTTACATTCTATCAAGCTCAAAGTAGTAAAAATTCATTTTCAATAGAGATTAGAAATAGGCTCTCAAACTCACTAAAAGTTGAAGTTCTTGCACCAAAGAGTTTGCAAACTTGTCTGTAAAGTCCACAACCTTTGGAAAGCCGTACGTAAAGGCGTTTCCCTTTTTTTAGAAAGTTCTAAATATTTAAATTTTGCTTTTATTAATCAGTATCTTTCGGAAGCAGGTTAAATAAAATAGTAAATTCTTCTCTTCCGTTCTTTTTCCAAGAAAGAAGAAAAGGATATCTTTGAAAAAAATAATTAAAAAAATATTTTTTGGAATCCTAAAAAATAGAATAGAATTCTCTTCCTTGCTGCGGTTTATTTATTTTGAACAATGAAAAGTGTAAGCTCCACTTGGAGGAAAAGATTTGAGGCGTCAGAAATGTTTTCTTTTCTCGTTTCTTTTGAAAGGGTTGCCAAATCTATATAAACAGAAATAAAAAATAAAAATGGCAAGGAAGAAAAGTGAATTTGAGGATGCTCCGAAAGTAAAAATCAATAAAAAAAATCTTAAAAATGCAGCACGTATACTTGTTTATTTTAAACCCTATCGAAAAAAATATTTTTTAGGATTGTCCTTTTTATTGCTAACAAGTTTAACAGCACTCGCTTTCCCGATGTTGATGGGAAAATTAGTAGATTCTGCAAAAGCATCTTTTATCGCAAATATCAACCGTAACGCACTTTTCTTGTTGATCCTATTCGCAGCACAAGCTATTTTTTCTTTTTTCAGAGTTTATTTATTTGTGAATGTTACGGAAAACACGCTCGCATCGCTGCGCCAAGCCACGTATACACATCTTATAAAATTACCGATGAATTATTTTTCGCAACACCGAGTTGGGGAACTGAACAGCCGTATTTCTTCTGATATCACGATGTTACAAGATACTTTCACGACTACAATTGCAGAGTTTTTACGCCAATTTATCATCATCATTGGTGGTATAGCGTTTTTAGCATTTACTTCTTTTAAATTAACATTTGTGATGCTGGGAATTGTACCTGTAGTAGCTATTCTCGCTGTATTTTTCGGAAGATACATTCGTAAAATGTCAAAAGAAACACAAGACGAAGTAGCTGCATCTAACACCATTGTGGAAGAAACCATGCAAGGCATTGCCAACGTGAAAGCCTTTGCCAATGAGTTTTTCGAGATAGCACGTTACAAAAAAAGCACTTTGCAAATTGTAGAGAAAGCCATGAAAGGTGGAAAAGCTCGCGCTGCATTTACTTCTTTTATTATTTTTTGTTTGTTCGGATCCATTGTCGCTGTTATTTGGCGTGGCGTTATTTTGGTACACAACGGAGAAATGTCGGTGGGTGCAATGTTTCAATTCGTGCTGTATTCCGTATTTGTAGGAGCTTCTTTTGGTGGAATCGCAGAGCTTTACGCACAAATTCAAAAGGCAATTGGCGCTACAGAACGCATTATGGAAATTTTGGATGAAGAGACAGAAAATATCGATACAACATTTGATAACAAAGGAATTTATAAAAAAATTAGCGGAACAGTTGTTTTTAAAAATGTTGATTTTAACTATCCTTCGCGAAGTGAAATTCCAGTTTTAAAAAATATTTTTTTTGAAGCGAAAAGAGGAGAAACCATTGCCATTGTTGGTCCGAGTGGTTCTGGGAAATCCACTTTAGTTTCTCTCATATTACGCTTTTACAATCCGCAAAGCGGAGAAATTTTTATTGATGGAAAGAACTCTCAGGAATATTCTTTAACCGAATTACGCAATCAAATGGCAATTGTTCCGCAAGACGTTTTACTTTTCGGCGGAAGCATTCGTGAAAATATTTTATACGGAAAACCCGACGCAACCAATGATGAAGTGATGGAAGCCGCTAAAAAAGCAAACGCACATTTGTTTATCGAAAATTTTCCGGAGAAATACGAAACACTTGTCGGCGAACGCGGCGTAAAACTTTCGGGTGGACAAAGACAGCGCATTGCTATTGCCAGAGCAGTTTTGAAAAATCCGTCTATTTTAATTTTGGATGAAGCAACCAGTTCGCTCGATTCTGAATCGGAGCGTTTGGTGCAAGAAGCCTTGGATAAATTAATGGTTGGCAGAACTTCTTTTGTGATTGCACATCGACTTTCTACCGTTCGAAATGCGGATAAAATTATTGTTATTGATAAAGGCGAATTGTTGGAATCTGGAACGCACGAAGAGCTGATAAAGAAGGAAAATGGGCTATACAGAAGTTTAAGTAAATTACAATTTGAATTAAGTTAAATTTTTTTCTAACTCTGTTGGATGAAAAGCAGAAACAAAACACTTCTTCTTGCCTTGTTTTTTTCGACTTGTATCGCAAGTTTTTATTCATTCGTAGCTTTAAAACGATATTATATCATCCACGAATATTTTACTCAAGACAAGTGGAAAAGGCTAAACAAAGAATTTAATCGGATGAAAAAAGTGAACCATTCAACCGTATTTTTTGGCGATAGCATGACAGAAAATTTCAAATATTTGCCCGATACTTCTTCTGTCGTAAATATGGGAATTAGTGGTGATTTTACAGAAGGTTTGATTAAAAGAATTGATAATGTTATTCGTTTTCAGCCCGACAAACTTTTTATTATGATTGGAATTAATGACATTGTCGAAAAAGTTCCGTTGTCCGAAATTGAAAATAATTACATCAAAATTTTAGACCTTTTAAAAACAGATTGTCCGCAAACAAAAATTTTTATTCAAAGTACTCTGCCCACTTTTGGTTTGAAAAGTTTATTAAGTTCGAGTAAAATAATTAATCTGAAAGTGGAAAAATTAAATACGTTTCTGTTGCTTGAATCGAAAAAAAGGAACATCACATTAATTAATTTATATCCGTTTTTTGTAACCAGCAACAATGAATTAAACCCTGATTTAACAACTGATGGCGTTCATCTGAATAAAAAAGGATACGAAATTTGGCTGACGCAAATTAAACCTTATTTCAACTAATTACAATTTCTCTTTGAAATTTTATTTTTCAAGAACAAGGTAAATACGCTACTTTTTTTGTCTCAAAAAACTCTTCTGAAAAATTATTTTTCAACTCGTAAAAAATGGCGCTTTTTTTAAACGCACTAAATTCTTCTTTGATATCGCCGCCCTTTAAATATAAAATTCCGTTAGGCAAACTGTTTTTTTGAAGCTTAATAAATTTTGTTCTCACCCAATTGTAAAACACAGGAAATTCAGTAACAGCGCGACTTACCACAAAATCAAATTTCTCGTTTATTTCTTCCGCACGCATTTTTTCTGCACGTACATTTTTTAGTTCCAAGGCTTCGACAATTGCTTTTACTACCGTAATTTTTTTTCCAATGGAATCGACTAAATAAAAATTTGTTTCAGGAAATAAAATAGCCAAGGGAATTCCCGGAAATCCACCGCCTGTGCCAACATCTAAAATTTTTGTTCCGGCACGAAACGTGAGTATTTTTGCAATTCCGAGCGAATGCAAAACGTGGCGTTCGTATAAAAAATCAATGTCTTTTCTCGAAATCACATTTATTTTCGCATTCCATTCTTCATACAACGATTTCAGTAAAATGAATTGCTGCTCTTGCTTTTCCGTGAGTGTCGGAAAATATTTTTTTAGCAGAGAAATAGAATTTTCCATTTGAAAATTTAATTTTTCGGAGGTGATTTTTTATCGTTTGAAAAAAATGCTTTTCAAAATTTTTCGCCTGATTTTTTCAGAATATTGTACAACAATTCTTTGGCTCTGAAAAGTTGCGCTTTCACCGTTCCAAGCGATAAACCGGTACGCTCCACAATTTCTTCGTATTTCAATTCTTCGAAATAACGCAATTCGATGAGCGTGCGATAACGTGGTTTTAATTTATCTACCAACTCGTGCATCAATTTTATTTTTTCTTTTTTCAGCGCGTGTTCTTCCGGATCCATTGTTTCCGAACGAATATCAATACCTAACATTTCACCTTCTTCGCCTTCAAATTTTCGGTCGATGGAAAAAGTAGTGTTGTGTTTTTTTCTTCGAATGTGATCAATACAATGATTGGAAGCAATCTTAAAAAGCCAGGTACTAAAGGCAAAGGTAGGTGTATAAAGATGTAAGTTTTTAAAGGCTTTGGAAAATGTTTCGATGGTTAAATCGTCCGCATCTTCTTTATTATTCACCATTTTATTCAGCATAAAATGAACCGAATCGTGGTAACGATGCATCAATTCTGCGAAAGCATGTTGGTCGCCGCTATCGAGTGCTTTGCGTACCAAGCCGTAATCGTACACCGCTTTGGTTGATAAATTCGGATTTAATTCTTCCATTTATTTGGTTTTGCAAAAAAATTTGTGAGCATTAATGCCGGATAAAAGAACATGAAAAACAACTCGAATAAAGGCGAATATAATATTAATTTTTTTTCATCTAACTTATCCATTGACTTTTTGAAAATTAAAAGTTGTAAAAGCAAACGAAATAGAAATAATCCCAAAATAATTTTCCACGGATAATGCAACACTAATAAAACCACAAATAATATCCAGAAAAAATACTGGCTCAACGTAAAAACAGACATTCGAAAAAGAGTCGAAAATTTATAATGCTTGCTGGTTGTGATGTGTCGGCGTTTTTGTCGCCACCAACCCAAAAAAGTTTTTTTCGCAACGGAAATAGTAATACTGTCTTTTTCAATTTCAATGCGCGTATTTTTTTTCGTGGCAGCTTCATTGATAAATAAATCGTCGTCGCCAGATTCGATATGATAATGCGAAGCAAAACCTTTGTGTTTGAAAAATAAATTTTTGGTGTACGCTAAATTTCGTCCAACGCCCATATACGGTTTGCCCGCAAGGGAATACGATAAATATTGCAAGCCAATATAAAAGGCATCAAAACGAATGAGTTTATTTAAAAACCCTTTCCTTTTTTCATACGCACCATAACCCAATACAATTTCCGTTTCGTTGGAAAAACGTTCCATATTATTTTTTAACCAAAATTTACTGGCGGGTTTACAATCGGCATCCGTGAGCAATAAATGTTCGTAAGTCGCGCCCTTGATACCAACCATGAGCGCTACTTTTTTTCCATGTTGAAAATTCTCATTTTCTTTGATCGTAACAATTTTCAGTCTTGCATATTTTTTGGATAATTCTTCCAACACATCCGCCGTATTATCAAAAGAACAATCGTTCACCACCACCACTTCAAATTCTGGATACTCTTGCTCCAACACCAATGGCAAAAAATCCACAATGTTGTGATCTTCGTTTTTAGCACAAATCACAATGGATGTAGACGGAAAATTAGGAACTATTGTTTTCTTTTTATAAAACGCCAATCGCCCGAAAATAGCGGCATAATACCAAGTCTGCAGCAGCAAACAAAAACAAAACAATCCAAATAAAAGAGTAGAAATATTAAACGTTATCAAAAAAATATTTTTTTAAATTCGAAACAAATGTAGTCTTAAGCATTTGAAGGTAATGTGTTACCTTTGGCAGGATTTAAACAAAATAATTAACAATTTGCCGATGATTGATTCACTGGAATTGAATGGACTGAAAAATTATTTTTTCAAGCAGATAAAATATGCAATTTAAAATAGCGCATTTCGATAAAAATAGCAAGGCAAGAGCAGGAGAAATTACGACCGACCACGGCATTATTCAAACGCCTATTTTTATGCCTGTAGGCACTGCAGGAACAGTAAAGGCGGTTCATCAACACGAATTAGAAAAAGATATCAAAGCCGAAATTATTTTAGGAAATACCTATCATTTATATTTACGTCCTGGCATTGAAACGCTAGAAAAAGCAGGCGGTTTGCATAAATTTATGAATTGGAACAAACCTATCCTTACGGATAGCGGCGGTTATCAAGTGTATTCCCTTTCTGGAACGCGCAAAATTAAAGACGAAGGCGTTTATTTTACGTCGCACATTGATGGCTCTAAACATTTATTTTCTCCCGAGAGTGTCATGGATATTCAGCGGACAATTGGCGCAGACATTATTATGGCGTTTGATGAATGCACTCCTTATCCATGTGAATACGCTTACGCGAAGAAATCACTTGATATCACGCATAAATGGTTGAAAAAATGTATTACTCATTTTGATAAATGTGAAGGAAAATACGGATACAATCAAACACTTTTTCCAATTGTACAAGGAAGCGTTTACAAAGATTTACGCGAAAAATCGGCAGAATTTATTGCAGCACAAAATTGCGAAGGCAATGCCATTGGTGGACTTTCCGTTGGTGAACCCGCGGAAGAAATGTATGCAATGACCGAAATTGTGTGTAAAATTTTGCCCGTAGAAAAACCGCGTTACTTGATGGGCGTGGGAACTCCTATTAATTTATTAGAAAATATCGCACTCGGAATTGACATGTTTGATTGCGTAATGCCTACGCGAAATGCCCGTAACGGAATGCTTTTCACCCAAAATGGATTTATTAATATCCGAAATGAAAAATGGAAAAATGATTTTTCTCCGCTCGATTCAGAAGGCACTTCGTACGTAGATAGTTTTTATTCGAAAGCGTACCTTCGGCATTTGACGCACTCCGGAGAACGTTTAGCTGCACAAATTGCCAGCATTCACAATTTGGCTTTTTATATTTGGTTAGTAAAAGAAGCGCGAAAAAATATTTTGGAAAATACTTTTTACGAGTGGAAAAATAAAATGGTTAAACAATTGTCGCAACGATTGTAAAAAAATAAAATGTATTTTCGAGAAATAAAAGCCAATAAAATCAGCTCTTAGCGTGAAATTAAAAAAAATAGACGTTTATATTCTTCGCAAATTTTTAGGAACGTTTGTGTATTGCATTTCCTTAATTAGCGTCATCATTGTTATTTTTGACATTTCCGAAAAAATTGAAGATTTCATTGGGAAGCACGCACCACTAAAGGCAATTGTATTCGACTATTATTTTAATTTTATTCCTTTTATCGTCAATCTTTTTAGTCCGCTGTTTACGTTTATTGCCGTTATTTTTTTTACTTCGCAAATGGCTTCTCGTACTGAAATTGTTGCAATTTTAGGCAGTGGTGTCAGCTTCAAACGGTTATTATTTCCCTACATGTTAGCGGCTTCTGTGATTGCTTCTTTTTCTTTAGTACTCAACCATTTTGTGATTCCAAAAGCGAACAGAATACGTATTCATTTCGAAGATGTGTATATAAAAAATCGCTATCATAATGATAATTTTAACATTCATCGACAAATTAGTCCAGGAACATTTATGTACGTGGAACGCTACGATAACGATGAAAACAGAGGATATAAATTTTCACTCGAACAAATCAGTGACCAGCAATTGCATTACAAATTATTATCGGATTTTATTCAATGGGACAGCATTCATAAAAAATGGCAAATTCACAATTATTATATTCGTAAAATAAATAGTGCAGGTGAAAAAGTAACAGCTGGCATTGAGTTAGACACTACTTTAAATTTTGTGCCGAAAGATTTTGGACGACAACTCAACAAAATTGAGACCATGAGTTATCACGAGCTGAATAGCGCCATCAAGCAGGAAAAAATGTTGGGAACAAATAACGTAGCGCTTTACGAAATTGAAAAATACAAACGTACTGCTTTCCCTTTTGCCACATTTATCCTAACAATAATAGGCGTTTCCTTAGCAAGTCGTAAAGTGCGCGGCGGCATCGGTTTACACATTGGCTTGGGTTTATTAATCAGTTTTAGCTTTATTTTATTTATGCAAGTAAGCACTACATTTGCAGCCAGCGATTTGATTTCGCCTTTCATCGCCGTGTGGATTCCCAATATTTTATTCGGAATCTTAGCATTGTTATTATTGCGATTAGCTCCGAAATAATTTTTCTTCCCAGCAAAAACAGTTTGAAAAAATATTTTTTTGAAGTACTATTTTCTGTTCAAAAATTCCGTAAACAGACGAACCGCTTCCGCTCATAGATGCGAACGATGCGCCTAATTCATATAATTTTTCTTTGATGATTTTTATTTCTGGATGTTTTTTAAAAACAGAGATTTCAAAATCATTGTGAATATTATTTTTCCATTCTAAAATGGGTTTTCGAATTTCACTTTTTAAAACAGTGAACGATTTTTTGGGAATCGTTTCAGAATACGCAAGACTGGTATTGATGTGGATTTTCGGACAAATAAGCACGAGAAAATAATTACTCATATCAAGAAAACTATCTTCATGTACATCGCCTTTTTCTTGTACAAAAACAGGTTTGTTTTTCACGAAAAAAGAACAATCGCTTCCTAATTGAGTGGCGTATTTTTGCAAATCTGAAGTCGAATTTTTCAGCTCAAATAATTCATTTAATGCATTCATTAAAAAAACAGCATCGCTTGAGCCTCCGCCCAAACCTGCACCAATTGGAATGATTTTATGTAAATGCACTTTTACTGAAGGCAAATTATATTTTTCGTCCAACAATTGGAATGCTTTTATGCAAAGATTATTTTCCATACTTCCGGGAATCGAAATTCCGCTGGTCGAAAAAATAATTTTTGAATGACCCTCTTCTGTAGTATTTTCAACCACTTCCAACACATCACACAAACCAATCGGATAAAAAACACTTTCGATGTTGTGAAAACCATCGCTGCGCTTTTCAACAATATTCAATCCAATATTAATTTTTGCGTTAGGAAAAACAATCATGTTTTTTCAAGAAATTATTTTTGAAAATAAATCCAATACTTTTTTCACTCTTACTTCTTTCGGATAATGTGATTCAATTCGCTCTTTCGCTTTTTTCGAAAATATTTTTTTATCGCATTGCATCGCCGTCACAATTAATTTTTCAAATTTTTCAGCGTCTCGTTTATCCAATAAAAATCCGGCATCTCCAACAATATCGGGCATTGCTCCAACCGTTGAAGCAATTGGAATACAGCTGCAAAGCATGGCTTCACAAATCGCATTCGGAAATCCTTCCGACATGGAAACTTGTAAATAAAATTCGTGTTCACCGTATAATTTTTTTAATTGTTCCGAATCTAACAATCCGTATGTTTTTACATTTTTAGGTTTATTCGAAAGACTATTAACATCTGCAAAACCTACAATTGAAAAATGCGCATTCGGAAATTTTTCGGCAGCTTCTAAAATCAAATCAATGCCTTTCAAAGCCATTCGATAATTATTTCCCAAACCGGCTGCCACCGTGATAAAAGAATTCGGATTTTTTACACTTTCGTTTTCCCATTTATTCGGATCAAAACCTAAATCTATTGAAGTATAAGGCGTTTTCAGGTCTTTACAGAAATACAAAAAACCTTGTTTCGGAAAATCATTGTCTTGATATGTATAATCACATTCCACCAAACTTTTGTGCACAGGAACGATGTGCGTAGTAAAACGATATGAAATCTCCGTTATCTTTCCCAATACTTTTTTACTAAAATTTCCGTAAGCGATGGATGGAAAAGAAACACAATCCGTTCCGCCTGTAAAAATGAAACAGGGCTTTCGAAAAATAAATCCCATCACAGCAGGTAAAAGCGAATGATGTCCGCCGAAAAAGCAACAAAAAGCATCCGCTGAAAAAATATTTTTCAGAATGAAAAAAAATTGTTTTAAATAACTGAGAGGCGTATAAAATTTGGTTTTCGGGCGAAATACAAAAACGCCGACATTGTACTCTTTGGTAATAATTTCCAAATCATTTTCCACAAATGAAGAACGACCTGAACAGAAGTACAAAATCTTTTTTTTCGCCATTCTTTTACTTCAATTTTTTCAACAAATCTTGGCAATTGGCTTGCGTTACTTTGTCGTCATTATTCGTAACTGGTAATGTTAATGCGTGTTGTGCCCACACTTTTGCTTCAGCATCATTTCCCATTTCGTGGTACGTTACTGCCAATTCGTATTGATGTAACATATAATTCGGTTCGATGGAAATAGCTTTTTTAAAAGCGGAAACGGCTGCTTCGTAAGTGCCAGTGGGCAAACCGCCATAAAGTGTGTTGATTGCCATTTTTTGGAAAGAGTTAAACTCCGCAATGGTTCTATTCCAGCGACCTAAAATATGATATGCACCGGCATGATTGGGATTTAATTGAATGGACTTATCTACTTCGGTTTTGATTAATTTCGCGTAAGCAATTTTTTGTTTATTGCTAGCATGTTCGTTCAAACGCCCAAGTGCCAAGGCATACGCATAATGTGCATCTGCGCTGTTATCATTTATTTTGATCGCCTTCAAAGCTAAAAATTCCGCCGTTTTATAATAGGTATTTTGCTCCGTTTCCGAACTTTGCTCGTGACCCACTTTCGAATACATCGCGCTTCCATACTGCAAATAATTAACGTTATTCGAATCTGATTTTAATAATCTTTGAAATGCTGCCAAGGCTTCTTGATTGTGATATTCGGCTTTCAGCTTCATTGCTTGATTGTATAAATCTGAACTGCTTTGCGCAGAAACATTTTTCAGCGACAACAACATTGCCGTTGAAATCAGTACTAAAAAGATAATTTTTTTCATCTTATTTATTTTTATGATTTTTCAATTATTTCATCTTCGTCCAAAGATTTACTTACAGAATAAACACGCCATTTTTTTATCACCGCTTGCATGTCTTCCGATAATTCCGAATCGAAAAACATTTTTTCACCACTTGCCGGATGCGTGAACCCAAGCGACTTTGCGTGCAATGCATGTCGCGGAAGCAATTTAAAACAATTTTCTACAAACTGTTTGTATTTAGCAAATGTAGTTCCTTTTAAAATTCGATCGCCACCATACGTATCATCGTTAAAAAGAGAATGTCCGATGTGTTGCAAATGTACTCGAATTTGGTGCGTACGACCGGTTTCCAATTTACATTCGATGAGCGTTACATAACCAAATCGTTCCAATACTTTGTAATGTGTAACGGCATGTTTTCCTAAATCTCCGTCCGGAAAAACATCCATCATTTTTCTATTTTTCACATTTCGCCCCACGTTCCCTTCAATCGTTCCTTCGTCTTCTTTAAAATCTCCCCAAACCAAAGCAATGTATTTTCGATCCATGTTTCGATCAAAAAAATCTTTTGCTAATTTCACCATCGCATGTTCCGTTTTCGCAACCACCATAATTCCAGTAGTATTTTTATCTAAACGATGCACCAATCCAGGACGGAGCGCAGCTTCTTCTTTGTATTTTTCGTTTTGTGTATTGATGGGCAAATTTTGTAAATGATACGCCAAGGCGTTTACAAGTGTACCTTTGTAATTTCCGTAACCGGGATGTACCACCATATTCGCCGCTTTGTTCACGATAATTATATCATCGTCTTCGTAAACGATATCAATCGGAATATTTTCCGGAATTAATTCAATATCGCGCGGAGGCGTCGCAAATACAACCGTTACAACATCATTAATCTTTACTTTGTAATTCGATTTTACTTTTTTATCATTTACTAAAATACTTCCTGCTTCAGCAGCCTGCTGTATTTTGGTGCGCGTAGCATTTTCAATCCGGTTCATCAAAAATTTATCCACGCGCAAAGGCTCTTGACCTTTGGCAGCAACGAAACGATGGTGTTCGTACATTTCCTGATCTTCATCCGGAATTTCTATTTCTTCATTCATTTTTGTTGGATAAAAACAAGTTTCGAAAAATTATTTTTTCGAATTATTTTTCAATTTTCTAAAAAGTGGACCTCAATTACAAACTTCCAAATACTCTCTGAAGAATCGCATCTACACGGGCAGCAGGGTTTTTGCGAATTAATAATTCTTGATCAGCGATTAATTTAAATAAACCTTTCATAGCTTGTTGTGTAACATATTCATTCAAATCTGGATTTTGCTTTTGCACAAAAGGCACGTTGTTATAGGCGTTAATAATGGGCGCCCAGTATTTTGTAACTTCTACTTTATTGATGGCAGCTTCCACAATGGGCTTAAATTGATCATGCAACTGCGCGGTTGTTTTATCTTGCAAATACTTCGTTGCGGCATTGCTGTCCCCTTTTAAAATCGCGAATCCGTCCGTAACAGTCATTTGTTTTATTGCATCCAAAAAAACAGGTGCTGCATTTTTTGTCGCTTCTTCCGCCGCTCTGTTCAATGTCATCACAAATTTATCTACCTGATCTTTCATGCCCAAATCGTTCGCGGTATTTTCTACTTTTTGCGCTTCTGGCGGAAAAGGAATTTTTATTTCTGCATTTTTATAAAAGCCGTCCACTTTTGAAGCAGCCGAAGTGGAAGTATCGGTACCCACTTTCAGTGCATCTTTCAAGCCATTTATCACTTCGTCGTTGCTCAAGGGTTGACTGCCGCTTTTAGTTCCGGTAACGGATTTTTCAGCGTTGCTAATTGTTTTTCCGAGGTTAAATTGGGCACAGGCAGTAAGCGATGTAAAGCCAAGTGCGATAAGGCTAAAGTGAATTTTTTTCAAAATCATATCGTTTTATTTATTTTTAACAAACGTACAAAATATTTTTCCGTAACGGATACAAATAGCGCGCCAAAAAATAATTTAGGAGAAAAATAGGATGTTGAAAAAATAATTTTTCGAA
>JBDTAC010000093.1 GCA_039924845.1 Bacteroidia bacterium | reverse complement strand
TAAGACCATAGGAAAAACTGTATCTTTGATTTGAACTAACAGATGAAAAAAACATTCTTTCTATTACTTTTTTCGCTTTGCCTCTTGGCTTTTACAACAAAAGCGCAAATAAACCTTGTTCCTAATCCCAGCTTTGAAAATTACTCTACTTGTCCTTCTTCTATTTCTGATATAATTGACGCAACACCTTGGGAAAGCCCAACATTAGGAACTCCAGATTATTTTAACACCTGCAGCCCTGACACCTCTCCCTTTAGTGCAAATGTTCCTTCTAATTATCAAGGGTATCAACAAGCTCATACGGGAAATGCTTATGTTGGTATTTTTGTGGCAGTTAAGTTTCCTCCAAACACATCTGATTTTAGGGAATATCTCCAAGTAAAACTTACAGATAGTTTAAAAATAAATCATAACTATTGCGTAAGTTTTTTTTTAAATCTTTCCGATTCTTCCGAATACGCAATAAATAATATTGGAATTTATTTTTCAACAAAACAGCCATATAGATCAACTTATGGAAAACTTCCATTTAATCCACAAATAAAAGATATAAATTATGTTACCGATACTATAAATTGGATAGAATACAGTGAATCTTTTAAAGCAGATTCTACCTATAAATATATTACCATTGGCAATTTTGAAGATTCGTCCATAACAAACTCTTCACTCCTTTTTGTTGGAACTGATAGCTTATATCCTTCTGTCTATTATTACATAGATGATGTAAGTGTAATGGAGTGTGATGATACAGTAACAACAAGTGATACAATACAAATACCCAATGTAATTACACCCAACAACGATGGCAAAAATGATTATTTTTATATTGAGAACTTACCACAAAATGCAGAGCTTACTATATACAACCGTTGGGGTAATAACGTTTACCAAAGCCTCAATTATCAAAACAATTGGAAAGCGGATGAAGTAAATGCAGGAACGTATTATTACCTATTAACTTTACCAAATAAGGAAGTAAAGAAAGGGTTCCTTGAAGTGATAAAGTAAATGCAGAATGCAAAATTAAGAATGCAGAATTAAAAGCAACGGCATAGGATTTCGAATACGGTTTTAGCAAAATGAAAGCGTGATGAATACGAGGAAATCATCCGATGAATAGCTTTCAGGAAGCTAAAATGAAATGAGAAAGTCAAGCCTTGAATTTTTGTTTCTGTTGCTTCAAGGCAAAAGAAAAAGCAATTAAAAATCAAAAATCAAACAGCAACGTTAAAATCGCGCAAAGCATCGTTTAAAGAAGTTTTTAAATCAGTACTTTCTTTCCGTTGTCCGATAATAAGCGCGCAAGGCACTTGGAAATCTCCGGCAGGAAACTTTTTAGTATAAGAACCTGGAATCACCACAGAACGCGAAGGAACAATTCCTTTGTATTCCTTGGGTTCATTTCCAGTAACATCAATAATTTTAGTAGATTTTGTGAGCACTACATTCGCACCCAAAACCGCCTGTTTTTGCACTCTCACGCCTTCTACCACAATACATCTCGAACCAATAAAACAATCGTCTTCAATAATTACCGGAGCAGCTTGTATGGGTTCCAATACGCCGCCTAATCCTACGCCGCCACTTAAATGCACGTTTTTTCCCACTTGCGCACAAGAACCAACAGTTGCCCACGTGTCCACCATCGTTCCGCTATCCACGTACGCGCCAATGTTTACGTAACTCGGCATCAGGATAACGCCTTTCGCGAGATATGCTCCGTAACGCGCCACAGCTGGCGGAACAACACGTACGCCTAAAGATTCGTAATTTATCTTCAAATTCATTTTATCGTAATATTCAAAAATCCCGACTTCGCTGCTTACCATGCGTTGTATCGGAAAATAAAGAATAACTGCTTTTTTCACCCATTCGTTTACTTGCCAATCGTCTCCTAAAGGTTGCGCTACGCGTAGTTTTCCTTTGTCGAGGTCGTCAATTACGGAACGAATGACTTGTTGTGTCTTATCGTCTTTCAGTAATTCGCGATTGTCCCATACTTTTTCTATAAACACTTTGATTTCGACCATTTTTTTTAAGAGATTAATTTACGCTGGCAAATGTAAATAAACCATTTCTAAGAAAAAACAAAGAGATTTTTATTTTTCTGAGAAATAATAAATACTTTAGTGAACTTAAATTTTAAAAATAAGTTTAACTGAAAACGCTTAACTATGGCTGCTTACCGATTTAGAGTAACGCTGGAAGACAACGAAGATATTTACCGCGAAATTGAAATTAAATCTGTGCAAACGTTTGAAAACTTGCACGAGTTTATTTTAAAGTCAATGAATTTTGATAGCATTCATGCGGCTTCTTTTTACATGAGTGATGATTATTGGCGTAAAGGATTGGAGTTAACGAATCGAAAAGAATCGTCTGACAAATCGAAAAATAATTCTCCGGCAAAGCAAATGAAAACGGCTAAAATAGCTGCCTATATTGAAGATCCACATCAAAAAATAATTTATGTGTATGATTTAGACGATGCTGCTTGGAGTTTTTGTTTGGAATTAGTGAAAATAATTACGGACGATCCGAAAGAAAGTTATCCGAAACTTTTTAAAAGTGTAGGCGCAGCACCTCGTCAATACAAGCTAGTTGTACTTCCTGAGGAAGCGGATGACGAAGAAGAACATCCGTCGAAAGAAAAAATATTCCATTCAGAAGAAAAATACGATGAACGTGATCCGAGCAACGATGATTTAGAAGAAGGCGATCCAGAAGAAAAACCAGAAGGCGAAGAAGAAGATTTTGGAGCTTCTGAATTTGGAGACAATGAACATGCGGAGGAATTATGAAGCAAGCCCGAAAAGGTATAAAGGAAAATGAAAAATAATTTTCTGGTAGTGATTGCTGGCCCAACGGCTGTTGGGAAAACTTCACTAACGATACGCCTTGCAACCCATTTTAAATCGATTATTTTATCGGCAGATTCGCGACAATTCTTCAAAGAAATTTCTATCGGAACTGCGAAACCTTCTGCAGAAGAATTACAAAAAGTACCTCATTTTTTTATCAATTCACATTCTGTTTTTGAGGAATACAATGTGGGAATGTATGAGCAAGATGCGATTTCGCTTTTGAAAAATAATTTTTCGGACACTCAAAAAATTATTTTTTTGACTGGTGGTTCTGGCTTGTATATTGATGCTGTTTGCAATGGTTTTGACGAAGTGCCGGAAAAAAATAATGTCATCCGAAAAAAATTACAAAATGAATTGGATGAAAAAGGAATTACGTATTTGCAATCGCAACTCGAAAAAATAGATCCTGATTATTTTCAGCAAATGGATACAGCCAATCCGCAACGCTTGATACGCGCGCTGGAAGTGTGTTTAAGTACTGGAAAAACATATTCTTCTTTTCGGAAAAAGAAAAAGAAAGAGCGCGATTTTAAAATTGTAAAAATTGCGTTGAACATTCCAAGAAATGAGTTGTATCAACGTATTGACAAGCGCGTGAACGAAATGATGGAAAATGGTTTGAAAGAAGAAGTAAAAAAAATGTATCCGCATAAAAATATAAATGCTTTACAAACTGTCGGCTACAAGGAAATTTTCGAAGCGATAGAAAATAAAATTTCGATGCAGGAAGCCGTGGATTTAATCAAACAAAATTCGCGTAGGTATGCGAAAAGGCAATTGACTTGGTTTCGTAAAGACAAGGAATATCAATGGTTTTCGCCCGATGAAGAAGAAAAAATAATTCAGTACATCAAAAATAAAATTTCCGAATAAGCCCTTCAAAAAAATAATTTTTTGTTCTATGTGGGATATTTTACGCGATTACAGAAAACTCCAAAAGTCGGTATTGATGGCGATTACAGGAGAATTTTGTATTCAAATGATCAATGTTTCTTTCCTCGTTATTCAACCTTTATTTATGAAGGAAGAAGGCTACAGCGATGGATTGATAGCGGGTTTCACGTCTTTGCGTTTTCTTGGTGTGTTGTGTTTGGCATTTCCGCTCGGCTTAATTATCAAAGGAAGAAAACTAAAAAATATTTTTTACACCGCTGGATTTTCCGTTCCTACATTCGCTTTGCTTATTATTTTTGCAATTTCACAGCATATTATTTGGCTACTTTATGTATCGCAATTTTTATGGGGCGTTTCGCTTACGCTGATACAAATTCCAGTGTTGCCATATATTTTACGAAACGAAAAAAAACAATTTCAAACAGAAGCAATTGCTTTAAGTTATTCCACCGGAAGTTTTGCAGGCGTTCTAAGTGGCTTTATGATTGCGGCTTTCAGTAAAATAAATCCTACATATTTCAATGAGAAAACAATGCTTACTATTATTTCTTTCATGGGATTCTTAAGCCTTTTTTTTATTCATAAAATAAATAAAGATGAGATTATCCAACGAAGTACCAAAAAGCGAATGGACCTTTCTGATTTTGATTGGGGAATTATTATGAAGGCACTTTTTCCAACGCTGATTATCGCTGTTGGCGCTGGTTTAACGATTCCTTTTATCAGTCTTTTTTTCGCGAGCGTACATCACATGAGCACTGGAAATTTTGCTTTTATGAGTTCCATTGCGGCTATTTTAGTGGCTATTGGTGCGATTTCTGTTCCGAAAATTAAAAAGAAATTTGGCTATCAAATTGCCATTCCAACAACACAATCATTGGCTGTTATTGCCTTGATTTTATTGGCAACTACGCAATATTACAGCATGTTTACGTTTGCTATTTACATTGCTGTAGGTTGTTATTTGTTACGACAACCGTTGATGAACATGGCGGGACCAATGACATCCGAGTTGGTGATGAATTATGTCGGAAAAAGAAATCAGGAAATTATTAGCGCGCTTACGTCTGCTATTTGGTCGGGAAGTTGGTTTTTTAGTGCGCTTATTTTTAAAGTGTTGAGAGATGACGGTTTTCCATACGTCAATGTTTTCTTAATTACCGCAGCGCTTTACGCCGTGGGTGTTATCTGGTATTATTTTTTGATTTTAGATTACAACAAACGCGAAAAATTAGGTTTGATTGATTGAACGAAAAAATACTTATAGGTGTTTTGATTTGCTTTGAAAATATACTTTGTGTTTTTCATTGTATTTTATCTAAAAAATCTATTGAAAAATAATCAAAGATTTTTTAGAAGAATTGTTACATTTGTTGGTTCTAATTGTAATTAAAATTCAGGTATGATAAAATTTAGAAAGCAAGATGCGCTTGATTATCACTCGCAAGGAAGACCAGGGAAGATAGAGGTAATCCCCACAAAGCCTTATAGTTCACAAAGAGATTTATCTTTAGCTTATTCGCCAGGCGTCGCGGAACCGTGTTTGGAAATTGCAGCCAACAAAGAAGATGTTTATAAATACACCGCGAAAGGCAATTTGGTTGCTGTTATTTCTAACGGAACTGCTGTTTTAGGTTTGGGAAATATTGGTCCGGCAGCTTCAAAACCAGTGATGGAAGGGAAAGGATTGCTTTTTAAAATTTTTGCAGATATAGATGTGTTTGATATTGAAGTAGATGCGAACGATATTGATACGTTTGTAAATACGGTGAAAGCCATTTCGCCTACGTTTGGCGGAATTAATTTGGAAGATATAAAAGCTCCAGAATGTTTTGAAATCGAACGCAGACTGAAAGAGGAATTAGACATTCCGATTATGCACGATGATCAACATGGAACCGCCATTATTTCTGCGGCAGCGCTTATCAATGCCTTGGAAGTAGCTAAAAAAGATATTTCGAAAGTTAGGATAACCGTAAACGGAGCTGGAGCTTCCGCGATTTCTTGCGCGAAGTTGTATATTTCCGTAGGTGCGAAAAAAGAAAATATTGTAATGTTGGACAGTAAAGGCGTTATCCGTAAAGATCGTACAGATTTAGACGAACATAAAAAATATTTTGCCTCCGATAAAAATATCCACACCTTGGAAGAAGCAATGAAAGATGCGGATGTGTTTGTTGGATTATCAAAAGGAAATGTGGTAAATGCGGCTATGTTACAATCCATGGCGGAAAATCCAATTGTTTTTG
Organism: Bacteroidia bacterium; assembly: GCA_039924845.1. Lineage (NCBI taxonomy): Bacteria > Pseudomonadati > Bacteroidota > Bacteroidia > Bacteroidia bacterium. The sequence goes on along the minus strand of JBDTAC010000093.1, from coordinate 4,683 downwards.
CGCTTGCAAATCCCGATCCTGAAATACCTTACGAAGATGCTGTTTTAGCACGGAAAGATATTATTATCGCAACCGGAAGATCCGACCATCCTAACCAAGTAAACAATGTTTTAGGATTTCCGTTTATTTTCCGTGGAGCCTTAGATGTGCGCGCTACGCAAATCAATGAAGCGATGAAGTTAGCAGCTGTTTATGCTATTGCTAATTTGACGAAAGAACCCGTTCCTGATGCCGTAAATTTAGCCTATGATTCCAAAAACATTGTTTTTGGTCCACAATACATTATCCCAAAACCCTTGGATTCTCGCTTGATTTATTGTGTCGCACCTGCCGTAGCAAAAGCTGCGATGGATTCGGGCGTGGCGCAACATAAAATTACCGATTGGGATGCGTACAAACAAGAACTAATTAATCGTTTAGGCTTAGATAATAAGCTGATTAGAGGTATCACCAATAAAGCAAAACAAAATCCAAAAAGAGTTGTTTTCACGGAAGCAGATCATTATAAAATATTAAAAGCGGCGCAACAAGTGAAAGACGAAGGTATTGCGAAGCCTATTTTGTTGGGAGATCCGGATCGTATCCGACAATTGATTAGTGAAAATCAACTCGATTTAGGCGATATTCCGATTATAGATCCGCGCAGCAAAGCCGAAGAAGAACGTAGAAATGCTTTTGGCGATTTCTTTTTCAATCAAAGGAAGCGTAGAGGATACACACTTTTCGAAGCACGAAAAATAATGCGCGAACGAAATTATTTTGGTGCGATGATGGTGGAAACTGGTGCTGCAGATGCGATGATATCTGGCTTAACGCGAAAATATTCTGATCCAATTCGTCCTGCTTTGCAAATTATCGGAACGCAAGATGGCGTGAAACGCGTTGCCGGAATGTACATTCTCATTACGAAACAAGGTCCTTACTTTTTTGCCGATACAACGATGAATGTGAATCCGACTGCTCAAGATTTAGTAGATATTACAGTACTTACAGCCAATACCGTAAAGCAATTTAATATTACGCCGAAAATTGCGATGCTTTCGTATTCTAATTTTGGTTCTGCAGAGGGTGAAGTACCTGAAAAAGTGCGTACTGCCGTTGAGTTATTGCATAAAAATTATCCAGGAATGATTGTGGATGGCGATGTACAAGCGAATTTTGCCCTAAACAACGATTTGTTGAAAGAGCAATTTCCGTTTTCTGAATTATTGGATAACAAAGTGAATACGCTCATTTTCCCGAACCTTGTTTCTGGGAATATCGCTTATAAATTGATGCAAGAAATGGGTGGCGCGGAAGCAATTGGTCCAATACTTATCGGAATGAAAAAGCCCGTACATATTTTGCAATTGGGAAGTTCTGTTCGTGAAATTGTAAACATGGTAACCATCGCTGTTATTGATGCTCAAGCAAAAAAATAATTTTTCAAAAAAACAGGCTTCGAAAAAATATTTTTTCAAACCCGAAATCTTAACGTTAAAATTCACACGAAATGTATCATCACATTGAAGGAAAATTAGTTGAAAAAACGCCTACTTACGCAGTTATTGATTGCAATGGAGTAGGGTATATTTTGCAAATTTCATTGAACACTTTTTCTAAAATTGGTCTCAATGAAAAATGTAAATTATATGCTGAGCAAATGTACATACGAGACGATATGCCGCGCTTTTTTGGTTTTGCAGATTTGTCGGAGCGTCATTTATTTCGACAATTGGTATCTGTATCTGGCGTTGGAGGCACAAGTGCTTTATTGATGTTATCGTCTTTAAATGCCTCTGAAATTCAACAGGCAATTGTTTCCGGAAATGTAGCACTTTTAAAAAGTGTGAAGGGAATTGGCGAAAAAACAGCACAACGTATTATTGTGGATTTGAAGGACAAATTTGGCAAAATGGAGGTTGGTACAGATTTTTTTCTTCCTTCAAACAATACTTTGAAAGAAGAAGCGTTATCTGCTTTAGTGATGTTGGGTTTTGCTAAAAATACAGCGGAAAAGGCCGTGGATAAAATATTAAAAACAGAAGGTGCCGCTGATTCAGTAGAACAAGTGATAAAACAAGCATTAAAAAATTTATAAACCTGTTTATCTAACAATAAACAGGCTGGGAAAGTTTGAGAAAATTATTAAAATACCTATTGATCGGGTCACTTTCGGTAGCATTGTTCGCGGTGTTTCATAACACCAATGCGGGCATGCGTCCGGCAGCCTTTTACATTCCCGAATGGAAAACTATTCCTGCGCGGACAAATGCTCGCAGCAGGATGGACACTATTAAAACAAAAAATAACAAAGCGGTAGCAAGTAGTGATAGTTCGTCTGCAGCGGAAGATTCCACTGTTAATTTACCTTTTTCTTTTTCAGACCATGCGGCTTATGGAGATCCTTTGGGAGATCCAAATGGAGGATTGAGATTAAAAGATCCATCCAATATTCATCAAAATGTAGAATATGATCCAGTAACTGGACAATACGTTGTAACTCAAAAAATGGGAAGTTTGGATTATCGCGCGCCCGTATCGCTAGATTCCACTGATTACATGAATTATATTTTTGATCAGCAAGTAAAGGATTATTGGAAACAACGTACGCACGCAGATGCTCAGGAACAAAGACATGCCATTATTCCTAAGATTCATATTAATGGAAAAATGTTTGATCGGATATTTGGCGGGAATACTGTAGATATTCGTCCGCAAGGTTCCGCAGAACTAATTTTTGCCGCCAATACTGCACGCACTCAAAATCCGGCATTGCCAGTTAATCAGCGAAAAATAAGCACCTTCGATTTCAATGAAAAAATACAATTAAATGTGATTGGAAAAATAGGAGATAAACTCAAGCTAACTACCAATTACAATACAGAAGCAACATTTGATTTTGAAAATCAAATGAAGTTGGAATACACAGGTTATGAAGATGAAATCATTAAAAAAATTGAAGCAGGAAATGTGAGTTTGCCTTTAAATGGATCGCTGATAACAGGAAGTCAAAGTTTATTTGGTATTAAAACGCAATTACAGTTTGGTGCATTGACGGCAACTACTATTTTTTCTCAAGAAAAAGGTCAGAAATCAGAAATAGATGTAACAGGGGGAGCGCAAACTACGAATTTTTCATTTTCGGCAGATAGTTACGAAGCAAATAAATATTATTTTTTGTCGCAATATTTCAGAAACAATTACAATGCGGCGCTGTCAAATTTGCCCATCATCAATTCTGGTATCAATATCACAAAAATAGAGGTTTGGGTTACCAATACCACCGGTTCTACAAATAATATTCGCAACATAGTGGCTATGGCGGATTTGGGCGAAACGGGTGTTAATAGTGCAGGACAAAGCAATCTTACCAGTCCATCGCATGTTAATCAAACACCTTTGCCGGGAAATTTACCTTCCAATACTGCCAATTCACTTAACCCAAGTTTGTTTACCAGCTCTTCCACTGGCGGAACTGGAATATTAAACTTGAATACAGTATTAAACACCTTAACAGGAAAGGGTTTCCAACAAGTAAAAGACTTTGAAATTTTGGGTAATGCCCGATTATTGGCTACTACGGAATATACTTTTAATGCTAAATTAGGTTTTGTTTCTTTAGTTCAACCTTTAAATTACAATCAAGTATTGGCTGTTTCATATCAATACACACTCAATGGACAAACATTTCAAGTGGGTACATTTTCAACCGATTTGGCTCCTCCTAATAATTTGGAAGTAAAAATGCTTCAAAGTACAAACGTTAGCGTACTCCTTCCTTTATGGAAATTAATGATGAAGAATGTTTATTCTTTGGGAGCTTATCAAATTAATCCGCAAAATTTTATTTTAAATATCCAATATAATAATCCGGGAACAGGAACAAATATTCCTTACATCCCCCAAGGTTCTTTAAATGGGAAACCACTGATACAGGTGTTGGATTTAGATAACCTCAATTCACAAATGGACAGACAGCCAGATGGAAATTTCGATTACATTGAGGGAGTAACCATTAATTCGACTACTGGCAGAATATTTTTTCCAGTATTAGATCCTTTTGGAAATTATTTGTTAAGCCGTTTTACACCGGCAGAACAAACGTCCATTGGTCTGCAATATATTTTTCAACAACTGTATGATTCAACGCTAACAGCAGCGCAGCAATTCCCGAATTTAGATCGCTTTACCATTCAAGGTTCCTATCAATCTTCTTCCAGTTCAGATATTTCACTTAATACGGTTAATGTTCCACAGGGATCAGTAACCGTAACTGCAGGAGGTGTAAAATTGGTAGAAAATGTAGATTATACAGTGGATTATACTTTGGGTAGGGTTAAAATTATCAACCAAGGAATCTTAAATTCAGGGGTTCCGATAAAAATATCCTTAGAGAGTAATTCTTTGTTCAGCATCCAATCAAAAACCTTGTTAGGGACACATCTTGATTATCGAGTTGCAAAAAATTTTAATTTAGGAGCCACCATTCTGAACCTCACAGAAAAACCACTTACAACAAAAGTAAACATCGGAGACGAACCGATTTCAAATACCATTTTTGGCTTTGATGGAAATTATAAAACGGATGCTCCTTTTCTTACACGTTTGGTGGATAAAATTCCTTTTATAAACACAAAAGCTCCTTCTTCCATCACAGCTACGGGCGAATTTGCGGATCTTATACCGGGACATCCAAGTATT
>JBDTAC010000092.1 GCA_039924845.1 Bacteroidia bacterium | reverse complement strand
TATTTTGTTTCGCGTTTACCGCGAATGCGAAAATAAAAACTTCCGTAAAAGCCGATCCTGCTTTAACTGCCAACGTAAATAAATGGATGCAAAACAGTAGCAATTTGCGTTTCCTTGAAAACAAAGGGCAAATGGCAGATATGAATCACAAAACAGACTCTGATTTATTGTTTGAAGTAAGCGGAAAAGGAATGGATGTTTACATCACCACGAAAGGTATTAGCTACGTTTTCACAGATGTGGAAAAACACAAGAAGAAAAATTTGCTCAAAAATAAAATGGGAATGAATTCTAAATTCAATTTTATGAATGATAGCATAACGTTGAAATATTGTCGTGCAGATATGAATCTGGTAGGCGCAACAATTAGCAAAGAAAATATTTTGAAAGAAGGCGAAAGCGAAGACTATGATAATTATTATCTCAGCCAATGTCCGCAAGGAGTTTTAAATGTACGCAGCTACAAAAAAATTACGATCAAAAATATTTATCCGGGTATTGACTGGGTACTTTTTACTAACGCGACTTCTGGCATAAAATATAATTTTGTAATACATCCCGGAGCGGATGCTTCGCAACTGAAATTACAATACAAATGGACGGATAACCCGGAATTACAAAGCGATGGTTCGATAAACATAAATACGCCAATGAGTAAAATTACGGAAGGTACTCCCCTAAGTTATACCGATGAAAACGAGCAAAACAAAATTGAAACCAACTACATTATAAAAAACAATGAAATAAGTTTTGCTATAAGCAACTACAACAAACACAAAATCCTAATCATTGACCCTGTATTGGTTTGGGCAACGTATTATGGTGGAAATGTAGGGACAGAACCAATGGGTATTCAAAGTGATGGAACAAATGTTTACGTAACAGGATATGAAACTTCAATAGGTTTTCCAACATTTGATCCCGGTGCTGGAGCATATTTTCAAGGAACATTAGGAGGAAGTTCTATTAATCCTTTTGTTTTGCAATTTTCTACTTCTGGAGTTCGCAAGTGGGCAACATATTATGGTGGGAGTAATGGAGATTATGGTCTTTCTATTTATAGTGATGGGGCAAGTGTTTGGGTAACAGGAGCTACAAGTTCAACAGATTTTCCAACCTTTAACCCAGGTGGAGCGTATTTTCAAGGAACATTAGCTGGAAGTCAAAATGCCTTTATTTTACAATTTTCCACAAGTGGAGTTCGCAAATGGGCAACTTATTATGGTGGTAGTAATGGAGATGCTGGTTATTCTATTTCCAGTGATGGAGCAAATGTGTGGGTAACAGGACAGACAACTTCAATTGATTTTCCAACATTTAATCCGGGCGGTGGAGTTTATTTTCAAGGTACAGGAAATGTTACTGGAGAAGCTTTTATTTTGCAATTTTCTACTTCTGGAGTTCGCAAATGGGCAACTTATTATGGTGGGAGCTATGGAGATATTGGTTATTCTATTTCCAGTGACGGAACTAATGTTTGGGTAACAGGAGAAACTGGTTCAACAAATTTTCCAACATTTAATCCAGGTGCTGGAGCGTATTTTCAAGGAGCTTTAGGAGGGAATTCAAATGCTTTTATTTTACAATTCAACACTTCTGGTGTTCGTAAATGGGCGACTTATTATGGTGGGAGTGGCTTTAGTCTTGGAAATTATGGCACTTCTGTTTCGAGTGATGGCACAAATGTATGGGTAACAGGAGCTACAATTTCAACAAATTTTCCAACATTTAATCCAGGAGGCGGTGCTTATTTTCAAGGAACAGGAAATGCTAATGGAACCGCTTTTATTTTGCAATTTACTATATCTGATGTTCGCAAATGGGCGACTTATTACGGTGGGAGCGGTAGTTATGGAGATATAGGATATTCTATTTCCAGTGATGGAGCAAATGTTTGGGTAACAGGAAGTACAAATTCAACAGATTTTCCAACTTTGAATATGGGATGTAATTCCTATTTTCAAGGAACAATGACGTCTGGGGATCAAGATGTTTTTATATTGCAATTTTCCAATACAGGAGTTCGTAAATGGGCAACTTTTTATGGTGAAGATCAAGAAAATGATGGAAGCTATGTTTCCAGTGATGGAGTAAATGTGTGGCTAACAGCTGATGCTGCAAATTCAACAGGTTACCCAACCATAAGCCCTGGAGGCGGTGCTTATTTTGAAAATACGTGTGCAGGAATAGATAATTTATTAATAGCACAATTTACAATATCATCAGGTATAAAAATAATAGCTTCTCCTGATAGTATATGTTTAGGCGATTCGAGTATTTTAAAAGTAAGTGGTGGAAATAATTATTCATGGCATCCAAGTACTGGACTTATTATTGTAAACGATTCAATAGTAATTGTAAAACCAATAACAAATACAGTTTATACAGTTGTAGGAACGAACTCTTGCGGAGATATTGATAGCGCAAAAGTTACCGTTTATATTATAAATCCACCACCAATAAAAGTAATTTCTTCTCCCGACACAATTTGCTTAGGCGATTCAAATATTTTAAAAGCAAGTGGTGGTAGTAATTATTCGTGGCATCCAAATACTGGGCTTATTATTGTAAATGATTCAATAGTAATTGTAAAACCAATAACAAATACAGTTTATACAGTTGTAGGAACTAATGCTTGCGGAAATATTGATAGTGCAAAAGTTAACGTTTATGTGAAAGATTGCGCTACACCTCCAACTTTAGGGCAAATTCAAATACCCAACATAATAACACCAAATAACGATGGTAAAAACGATGCTTTTTTCATCACAAATTTACCGGCACAATGCAAATTAAAAATTTTTAATCGTTGGGGAAATACTGTTTACCAAAGTCTTAATTACCAAAACAATTGGGAAGCATCGGATGTTGTTTCCGGCACTTATTATTACTTATTAACCTTGCCTGACGGAACTATAAAGAAAGGCTTTTTGGAAGTGATAAAGTAAATGCAGAATGCAAAATTAAGAATGGAGAATTGAAATTGATTTGAAAATTTGAAAATGTGTTGATGAAAAAGTCAAGCTTTGAATTTTTCATCTTTTCTTTCAAGAAAAAAGGACGTAAGAAATGTTTATCTTTGGTATTGAATTTAACCTTAATGAAAAAAATACCTTTCATCGTTTTTTTATTTTGTTTCGCCTTATCTGCGAATGCGAAAAATAAAACTTCTGTAAAAGCGGATGCTGCTTTAACTGCCAACGTAAATAAATGGATGCAAAACAGTAGCAATTTACGTTTCCTCGAAAACAATGGACAAATGGCAGATATGAATCACAAAGCAGACAAGGATTTATTGTTTGAAGTGAGCGGAAAAGGAATGGATGTTTACATCACCACAAAAGGTATTAGCTATGTTTTCACAGATGTGGAAAAACACAAGAAGAAAAATGTACTCAAAAATAAAATGAGCATGAATCCTAAATTCAATTTTATGAATGATAGCATAACTTTGAAATATTGTCGTGCAGATATGAATTTGGTGGGTGCAACAATTAGCAAAGACAATATTTTGAAAGAAGACGAAAGCGATGATTATACTAATTATTACCTCAGCCAATGTCCGCAAGGAGTTTTAAATGTACGCAGCTATCAAAAAATTACCATCAAAAATATTTATCCAGGTATTGACTGGGTGCTTTTTACCAACGCGACTTCCGGCATAAAA
>JBDTAC010000091.1 GCA_039924845.1 Bacteroidia bacterium | reverse complement strand
GCAGTTGAAACCCATGTAAATGCGGGAACAATCACTTCATCTCCTGCTTTAATACCTAAAGCTACTAAAGCTAAGTGCAAAGCCGTAGTGCAGTTAGAAACTGCAATGGCGTGTTTCACTTTATGGCGTTTCGCAAATAATTTTTCGAACTCTGCTACTTTAGGACCTTGCGTAACCCAACCCGAAAAAATAGGTTCTTTCGTTGCTTCCCATTCTTCCTGTCCCATAGAAGGAAGCGAAATAGGTATCATTCTTTTTTCCATTATCATGCTATAATTTCTTTGAATTTGTTCTCTTCTCTCCAAGCGACTAATCGTAAAAGGCCTTCTTCCAATGTGTATTTATACTTAAATCCGATTTCTTTTTCTGCCTTAACTGCTGAGCCAATTCGATTTTGCACCAATGCTCTTGCATCATCTGCGCTGTAAGGTTTATAGGTAACTTTTAAATTCGATTTTTTTAATTCTAAAATCAAATCGCATAATTTTTTGATGGATGTTTGGACTTCTGTCCCTACATTGTAAAATCCAAAATCTACCTTTGACTTCAAGGCTAAGACATTGCAACGTGCTACATCTTCTACATAAATAAAGTCGTATGCCTGACTGCCATCTCCGTTAATAATTGGAGCTTCGTTCGCATCAATTTTATTGAGCATAATAGGCACAACACCTGTATAGGCTGCTGTTTGATCTTGGTGTGGGCCATATACATTCATATAACGCAATCCAATTACTTTTAAGCCGTAACGATCATTAAACGCCGTTGCCATTGCTTCACCAGCAATTTTTGACGCTCCATAAAAATTTTTATTGTTGAATGGATGTGCTTCCGTCATCGGGAGTTCAACAGCATCACCATAGACAGAAGCAGAAGAGGACCAAATTAATTTTTTAATGTTGTTTTTTGCACACGCTTCCAATACATTAAAAGTACCAGCAATATTTACGTCAAAGGCGGTACGCGGAAAATCTTTGCAATGCAACAACCACATAGCCGCAAGACAAATCACATAATCCATCCCTTCCATCGCTTTGTTTAAAATGTCTATCTCTCTAATATCGCCACCGATTGGAAAAATTTTACACCGTTTATCTTTTAAAGACGATTCTAAATATTCCTTTTTTCCTCTTGCGAAATTATCGTAAACAACTACTTCGCTAATGTCTTCTTTTAATAGTTCTGCTACTACAAAGCTTCCGATAAAACCTGCTCCGCCAATAACTAATACTTTCGACTTTTTTAAATCCATCGTATTCCTTTTTTTTTAATTTGTTTTAGCCCATGTTGAATTCAATTGCACAAACCCATGCACCCACTTTGAATCCGATGCATCTCCTTTTGCAATTTTCAATATACTGAAATCATAAATACTTTCGAGGTAATCAATCGTAGATCCAGTTGCGTAATGAACGCCAATGGATAAAGAATACAAACCGGGTTGCAAGATATTTTCCAGTTTAATTTCAAACTCGTGATTGCCTTTGTCTAAACTATATGTTTTACCGTCATTCATCGAATGCGTAATGACTATGCCGTCCTTGGTAACTACTTTTACATCTATCAGGGCATCTTCTACTTTTTTAAAAGCCTCCATACGTATTCTTAAATCAATAGGACTTCTAAAAAAAACCTCATTTGCTGTATTTTTGTTTTTATCCAATAACGCGATCTCCCGAATTTTTATTTCGCCTGTATTGTACCTTTCAAAAGCATCTGGAATAATTCCCATTGTTTCCGTTTTGGGAGCAGATTCAAAATAGCGATCAACAGCATCTTGCGTTTTTCCGGCAAAATGAATCGTTCCGTTTTTTAAATACAAAGCACTTGTACAAAGTGTTTTTACCGCAGTTAAATTATGGCTCACAAACAAAACGGTTCTGCCATGCGTACCGCTTACATCCTTCATTTTACCCAAACATTTCTTCTGAAACTCAGCATCTCCAACTGCCAATACTTCATCCAAAATTAAAATTTCGCTTTCCAAATGTGCCGCTACGGCAAATGCCAAACGAACATACATTCCGCTGCTGTAACGCTTTACAGGCGTATCAATGTATCTTTCAACGCCGCTGAAATCAACAATCTCATCAAATTTATTTTTGATTTCAATTTTCGTCATGCCGAGAATAGCGCCGTTCAAAAAAATATTTTCTCGACCCGTTAATTCGGGATGAAAACCTGTTCCTACTTCCAATAAACTTGCGATTCGCCCTTTTACTTTAAAATTGCCTGTGGTGGGTGTAGTGGTACGCGATAATATTTTTAATAAGGTAGATTTACCAGCGCCATTTTTTCCGATAATTCCCAGTACTTCCCCTTTTTTTACTTCGAAGTTAATGTCTTTTAAAGCCCAAACATAATCGCTATTGCCTCTTTTTTCACGATTGTTTTCTTCCCCCACTTTCAAAAATGGATCTTCCTTTCCGCGTGCCAAATGCCACCAGCGTTTTAAATCGCTCGATAAAGTGCCCGTTCCAACATTCCCTAAACGGTACTGCTTTCCAAGGTTTTCGACTGAAATAACTACATCCGACATATCCCGCAAATGTAGGAAATATTTTTATTTTTCGATGATAAGCCTATAAAAGTGAGAAGCTGAAAAATTAATTTTTTGAAACTTATGGATATAGCGCGCGTATCGCTTTTATTTATATCTGTCCATATTGCGAAGCCTACTGCCGCTTTCGCGGACGACGCTTTATCTATCATAACCTCCTCTCACCATAAAATAAATAATGCTCACAGCAAAATTATTGCCTCTGACAACAAAATTATAGATGCTGACAGTAATATAATTAACACTGACTATAAAATTATTGATGTTCGCAGTAAAATAAACGACGCTGACAGTAATATAATTAACGCTGACAACAAAAAAATGGCGGCTCGCAGTAAAACTATTGCCTTTGACAATAAAATAATTGATGCTCTCCGTAAAATAATTAACGCAGACAGTAAAATAAACGACGCTTACCGTAAAATAATTGATGCTGACAGTAAAACAAACGACGCTCGCAACAATGACAACAACGCTGCAAGTTGCTCCAGCATGAGAGCAAGAGAAATTTATTTTTTATTATCTTTTTGGCTTACGCTCCGCTTTGAAGTTTCTTTTAAAATGAAATGAGAAAACAATAAAATGCCTCTTTACAATTCTAAATTCTAAATTTCTAATTCTTCATTTTTTTATGGCATCGGATTTCGAATAAAATTTTAGCAAAATGAAAGCGTGATGAATTCGGGAAGTTCAGAGCGTATGCGAGGAAATCACCCGATGAATAGCTTTCGGGAAGCTAAAATGAAATGAGAAATCCAAG
>JBDTAC010000090.1 GCA_039924845.1 Bacteroidia bacterium | reverse complement strand
CCTGGTTCTTTATTCCGAAGTTTACGAAGCGCCTCTTTTTTAAAGGCTTCAAAATCGAATTTTTCTGCTTTCATATTGGTCAATTTAAATCTTTTAATTTAATTGACACACTTTATTTTACACCCTCCAAAATAGTTATGTAAATATTTTCTAAATTCGCCGACCATTAATATGATTTGAATCAAAAATTTATCTTCAAAAATAGTTCAATGACAAACGACACTCTTTTGGATAATCAATTATCCAAATACAAAAAGTTAAATAATATTTTCGGTTGGATTGCCTTTGCAGTTGCGGCATACGTATTTTTAGCAACCATTGAACCTACCGCAAGTTTTTGGGATTGCGGAGAATTTATTTCTACCGATTTTAAACTCGAAATAGGACATCCGCCGGGAGCGCCATTTTTACAAATGGTGGCACGCGTTTTATCCCTTTTTTCTTTTGGTAATGTGCACAAAGTAGCGCCTATTATCAATAGTATGTCGGCAACTTGCAGTGCCTTTGCTATTTTATTTTTGTTTTGGAGCATTACGGCAATGGCGTTTAAATTAATGACAAAAACGGGAGAGCTTACAGACGGAAAAATATACGCCATCCTTGGCGCTGGTTTAGTAGGCGCTTTGGCTTACACATTTACCGATTCATTTTGGTTTTCGGCAGTGGAAGGAGAGGTTTATGCAATGTCTTCCTTTTTTACCGCACTCGTTTTTTGGTGTATTTTGAAATGGGAAAGAGCGGTGGATGAAGAAGGTGTAAATGAAAATAGATGGATTGTACTCATCGGATTTTTGATGGGATTGTCTATTGGCGTGCATTTGCTGAATTTATTGACGATTCCGGCAATGGTGTTTGTGGTGTATTTTAAAAAATACAAAACCACACCAAAAGGATTTATCATTACAGGTATTTTATCCATCCTTGTATTGGGTGGCGTACAAGCTGGTATTATTCCGTGGATAGTATCTTGGGCAGCCGATTTCGAATTATTTTTTGTGAATGTTTTACATTTTCCATTTGATATCGGCACACTCGTTTATTTTGCTGTACTGATAGGAGCAATTGCCTTTGGTTTGTATTATACGCACAAAAAAAATAAACCTATTTTTAATACTGCTATTCTTTGCCTTTCGATGCTATTGGTTGGATATTCTTCCTTTTTAGTATTGGTGGTACGTTCTCAAGCCAATCCGCCTTTAGACGAAAACAATCCAGACAATGCCATTAATTTAGGTTCTTATTTGGGCCGGGAGCAATATGGAGATTGGCCACTTTTATACGGACCTAATTACAACTCTCCTTTAGATGTTCAAAAGCCGTATTTAGATGGTTCACCGCTTTATGTAAAAGACGAGAAAGCAGGAAAATATATTATTTCAGATGATCGAAAACAATCTTTACCGAATTACGATCCTGAGTTTTGCACTATTTTTCCGAGAATGTGGGATCAACAAGCTGACCACATAGAAGCTTACAAAGATTGGTCGCATCTTACCGGAGAACGTAAAACGTATACGGACGGACAAGGAAACAAACAAGTAATTGTGAAACCTACTTTTGGCGATAATTTGACGTATTTTCTCAATTACCAAGTTAATTTTATGTATTTCCGCTATTTTATGTGGAATTTTTCTGGCAGACAAGATGACGTGGAAGGTGTCGGCAGAAATTTACACGGAAATTGGATTACAGGAATTCCTTTCTGGGATGAGGCGAGATTAGGCTCACAACAAAATCTTCCATTCAATATTGAAAACAATAAGGGCAGAAATAAGTATTACGCACTTCCTTTATTTTTAGGACTTCTTGGAATGTTTTTTCAATTTAAGCGCGATCAAAATGATGGCTTAGTAGTATTGTTATTTTGGTTTTTTACCGGCATTGCCATTGTTGTTTATTTGAACCAATATCCGCTACAACCGAGAGAAAGGGATTATGCTTTTGTTGGCTCCTTTTACGCTTTCGCGATATGGATTGGATTGGGCGCATTGGCTATTTTCGAATGGGTTTCTAAAAAAATGAGCTCTGAGAAAACCGCTGCTATTGCAGTTACCGCTATCTGTTTGCTCGCCGTTCCTGCGGTGATGGCACATGAAAATTGGGATGATCACGATCGTTCTGGTCGTTATACATGCCGCGATTTAGCCATTGATTATTTACAATCCTGCGCTCCGAACGCGATTCTGTTTACCAATGGAGATAACGACACATTCCCGCTTTGGTACGTACAGGAAGTAGAAGGCATTCGCACGGATGTGAGAGTATGTAACCTCAGTTTACTCAATACTGATTGGTACATTGATCAAATGAAACGCAAAGCGTATTTATCGGATGCCGTTCCTTTTGCACTTACCGAAGAGCAATATCGCCAAGGCACTCGCGATTATGTTCCGTATTATCCGAAAGATATAAAAGGAAATATTCCGCTGAAACAAATCATGGATTTTATCAGCAGTAGCGATCAAAAAAACCAACTCGAAACACAATCTGGAAAATGGATCAATTATTTACCTACTCAAAATTTAGAAATTCCGGTAGATAAACAAACCGTTTTAGCAAACGGAACAGTAGATCCCGCTTTGGCAGATCGTATCGTTCCGGCGATTGATTGGACGATGAAGAAAAACTATGTAATGAAAAGCGATTTGATGGTGCTCGATTTGTTGGCACACAACGATTGGAAACGTCCAATTTATTTTGCTGTAACAACTGGTCCAGATGCGTATATGGGTTTACAAGGCTATTTCCAATTGGAAGGCTTAGCATACCGTTTGGTTCCGTTTAAATCTACTCCTCAAGAAATGCAACAAGAAGGCAGTTACGTAAACACCAAATTGATGTACGATAATGTGATGAATAAATTCAAATGGGGCGGAATGAACACTCCTGGAGTTTATTTGGATGAAAATATCCGTAGGATGACAACAGATATGAGAATCCAGATGGGAACGCTCGCACAAGCTCTTCTATCAGAAAACAAAAAAGACTCCGCTATAAAGGTTTTGGACAAATGTATGCTGGAAATGCCAGAAGTAAATGTTCCTTACGATGGCACCATGTTCTCTATCGTTTACAATTATTATCAAGCGGGAGCCAATGCAAAAGGTGCTGTTATTGCCAAACGTTTATTTGATTTGTACGAAGGCGATTTGAAATATTATTATTCGGTGGATAAAGACGACATGGCAACATACAAGCGCGAAATTGAACAAGCGCAAGATATGCTGGAACGAATGGTTTACATCACCAAAACCTTTAAAGACGATGCATTGTCGAAAAACTTTCAAGACAGAATGACAAAATTGCAACAAGGATTTATTCCTCCTTCATCGTAGTAAAATCAATGTATTTCGTACAACCTCCATATCTGTTGCGCCAGTTTTACAGCCAGCTGATATGGAGGTTTCCTTTTCAGAAAAATACAATTTTTTTAACGTTTGACGACGGACCCGTTCCTGAAATAACACCGGCAGTTTTGGATATTCTGAAAAAGGAAAATGTGAAAGCCACATTTTTTTGCGTAGGCGAAAACGTGCAAAAATATCCGAATTTATTTCAACAAATTTTAGCGGAAAATCACGCCGTTGGAAACCATACATTTAATCATGTAAATGGCTGGAAAACCAATAGCGACGATTATTTCAACAATATTAAAAAATGTGCCGATATCGTGCCTTCCAATTTATTTCGTCCGCCTTACGGAAAAATAAAAAAATCGCAATGCAAACACATACAAACCGATTATTCCATTATTATGTGGGATGTTTTGAGCGGCGATTACAATCCAAATATTTCTCCTGAAAAATGTTTGAAAAACACGATTCAGCATACACGTTCAGGCTCTATTATTTTGTTTCACGACAGTGTAAAAGCCGAAAAAAATATGTTGTACGCCTTGCCGCGATTTATTGAAGATTGCAAACGAAAAAATTATTTTTTTGAAACAATTTCTCCGCTTCAAAAGCAGGTTTGAAAAATTAATTTTTCGAGATGCTTTTATTTCGTTTAAAATATATTCGCGCAATATAAAATTGTTGAAGAAAATTATTAGGAATAAGTTATATTTGTTTAGACGTAGCAATTTTATGTTTTGAAAAATAAGCCCAAACGTGGTTGTCTAAATGAATAGAATTTTTATCTTTGAAAAAATATTTTTTCAAGTATGAAAAAGAGAATATTGATTGCTGCTGCGGCAGCATCTTTTGCATATACGCTGCCAAGTTGCAGTAGTAACGGAACAAAAGAAAATGTTACGGTAAAAACCGACACAACGGTTGTAAAAAAAACAATTCCAGCTGATACCAATAAAACGCGCGCTGTTTCGGATACTACCAAACAAGCCATGTATGAATGTCCGATGAAATGCGGAAATAAAACATTCGCAAAACCCGGGAAATGCCCAGAATGTGGCATGACATTGGTAAAAGTGAAATCCTGATTTCAAAAAAATAATTTTTGTTCCACCTAAAGAAATCTTCTCTGTGAAACGTTCCCTTAGCCTTTTAATACTCGTATTTTTTGCTTTTCATTTTTCTTCTTTTGCAGAAGGAGGTTGGGATTCTATCAAAAACAACAATGATATTGCTGCGCGACAAGCCTTCTCAAACGCCCTGAAAGCGGACAGCACAGACGTTTCTGCTTTGGAAGGAATGATTTATCTTTCTGAAATTGAACAGGATGAATTATCGTATAAAAAATACATCAATAAATTAATTGATAAAACGCACAACGAAAATATTTATTTGTTGTTTCAGGATTTGTATACGGGAAAAGACGAGGACGTGGTGAAACAAAAAAATTATAGTGAAGTTGCAAAAATTTCTGCGGAAGTAGATATTGCTTTGACCTTGAAACAAAAACGCCAATTTAGCCAGTCAGACAAAGCATACGCAGATTTATTCGGGCATTATAAATGGAGTTTTTTAGGTCCTTTTCAGGATATTTCTGGAAGCGGTTATGAAATTCCGTATCTCGTTGAAACGGATAAATACGACACGTCAAAAGCGTACACGAACAGCACCGGAATCCTTTTTTCGTGGGTAAATCCGGCATACGAAACCAACGAAGGTGATATTTCTTTCGGAGATTTTTTGCCGGACAGCTACAAAAAAAATGTTTTTTATGCGAACACTTTTGTGAATGCAAGTAAAGATGAAACTGTTCAATTTCGTATCGGACGGACTTCTCCGATGAAAATTTGGTTAGACAACGATTTGGTTTTTTCGAACAACGATCCGATTAATTTTTCGATGGACAATGAAATTGTTCAATTGAAAATAAAAGCAGGGATACATCGTATTTTAGTGAAAAGTGTGGATGCAGACGACGCTCCGAAAACATACGATTTCTTGGATTTTGAAGATGCTGTTAATGGCTCATCTGGCGGCGGAAACAATTACGGAAATTTGTTTGGTTTGGGCGATGGCGGCAACGATCAACATTTTTGTTTACGTATTACGGATACACTGGGACATTTAGAAACGTCCATACAGCCTGCAAATACTAGAAATTATACTTCTCAAAAATACGATGCTTCGAAAAAAAGTTTTCAAACAATTGATTATTTTAAACAGGAAATTACAGCGCATCCCGATAATTTATTTAACTATTATGCACTATCAAAAGCCTATATTTCCCAAGGTTTAAATCGGCAAGCAGAAGAATTTTTTGTGAAAGCATATCGTGCGCACAAAAAAATTGTTTTGTTTAAATACCTCGCTGCAAAATTATATGCAGAAAATGGAAAAATAGAAAAGTCGTACGAAATATTGGCAGACATCAACCAAGATAAAACGCCTATTTTCGGGATGTTGTATGAGAAGTTTCAAGACATTGATTTGAATACGGACGAAGATCGCTACCTCAGCGCTTTGGAAAAATTAAAAAGCATTACGCCATCCAATTACCAAGTAATAAAGGCATATATCCATTACTATGATAAAAAAGGAATGCAAAAAGAGCACGATGATTTTATCAAAAAAATGAAAGAAGCCTATCCCGTTTACACGGATAAATTAAATTACGAAGCTTCCCTTTCCGATAATAAACCGTATCAGGAAGAAACGGATAAACAGAAAAAAGAAGAGTCGAAACAGGCAGTTAGCAATACAAAAACACAATTTTTTGAAAACGATTACAACGATGCTATTGAATATTACAAAGGGAAAAACAAGTTTGATAAAGTAATAGACTTATACAACGATTTGATTGCACACGAGCCCTATGATATTTCTGCACGAAAAGCGAAAGCTAAATATTTGTATTCAGAAGAAAAATACGATGCGGCTTTGCAAGAACTTAATATTATTTTAAAAATTTCTCCGTATGAGTCGGGAACACTCGAAATCATTGGAGATATTTACAGTGATTTAGGAAAAAAAGACAGTTTGAATTATAAAAAAGCTTTGACTTATTATTTGAAATCAAAACAATATTCGGGCGATGGCAGCGGCTTAGATGATAAAATTGATCAGATACAAGGACAAAAAACCTTGAAAACATTGTTCACAGATACTAAAACGCTGGACGAGGCTTTGAGAGATACTACTTGGCAAGGAAAATACAACGATGCGGAATCTGTTATTTTACTCTACACACGTGATTTAGCTTACGACAGCACCGCACATGCAGAAGTCTATCAGCAAATGATGATTAAAATTTTAACAGCAGCCGGAGCGAAGATTTGGACACAATACGATTTCAGTTTTCTCGGAAACATCAATATGGTAAAGGTGATTAAGCCGAATGGTGCGGAAGTAGTACCGGATCAAAATGGCGGTTATATAGTTTTTAAAAACTTGGAACCAGGCGATATCATTGAATTAAACGGAATTTACAAATGGCAACAACAATCGGAATTAGGAAAAGTTTTCGCGCTCATCAGTTACCTTTCTTTCGAAGCTCCTGTGTATTATTCTAAAATGGAAGTCGCCGTCCCGAAAGGAATGTACTTGGGTTATTTGTATCAAAACATGGATAGTAATTTGGTAAAATTCAGTAAAGGGAATTACGATTTTTATAAATGGGAATACCATCTTATTCCTAAAATTGAGCAGGAAGAAGCAACGCTGGATAATTATGATTTATACGGAAGTATTACCGTGAGCTCGATTCCGGATTGGAGCATCCCCGTAAACTGGTATCAGAAAAAAACCTATCGTAAATTCGAAATGAGTTACGATGTGAAAGAAGCGATGGACAGCGTGATTAATCCGAGTATGAGCGACAGCGAGAAAGTGATTGCTATTTACAACTACGTAACGCGCCAAATCAGTTATTCGTACGTTCCGTTTTTGCAATCTGGCTATGTGCCGAAAGATCCATCGCTCACGCTTTCTTCTAAAATAGGGGATTGTAAAGATGTTGCTACGTTGATGATTACGATGCTTCGCGCGATTGGTGTGGAATCGTATTATACGCTCGTAAAAACAAATTCCTTGAATCATCAGGATATGTTGCCTTCTTTAAATTTTGATCACGTGGTGGTGTGTTATTACCTTCACGGGAAACAAGGATTTTTAGATTTAACAACGGATTTTTATCCAAGTTATGTATTGACGGAAAACGATGTAAATGCTTGGGGATTGTTGATAAAGGACGGCGTGAAAACAGCTTTGCGTTTACCGAAAGACAATTTAGATTCGCTCAAAAATTTAGTGGAATACACAGAAGATGCTACATTGAATACTGACGAAAGTATTGACATGAAAACAAGCGCGGTGTATCCTGGAATGGCTGGCGGCGCGATTCGTGAAACGTTTTCGACCATCAGCGAAGCGGAACAAAAAAATTATATTTTGGGCGCACTCGGAAAAAATGTTTTTCAAAACCTAAGTTTAACGGATTTTAAATATGCCAATCTCAATGATATTTCTGCACCTTTAAAAGCAACGTACGCGCTCAAAGCATCTGACTTTTCGGATGCCGTAGCCAATTTATTTATTTGTCGCATTCCGTACATGACCGCCATTCAGCCGAGCGCAGCCATTGCGAGCAAAGTGCGCCGCAATCGTTTGAGCGTGGATGCATTGGGAAAGGATGGTCCAGTTTTACAAAAGATAACCTTGCATTTCCCGAAAGGATATCGTTTGTTGGAAGTACCTAAAAACATTTACATACACAGTAAATACGGTGTGTATAGCGTTCACTTTAAAGCTGTAAAAGATGGACTTTACGTGGAAAAATACCAATGTTTTTTCAAAGACATTATTCCGGTAGATGAATTTCAAAACTTTAAAACGTATTATTTGCGTATCTTAAATCAAGATAAATTAAAAATTGCGATACAAAAAATGCAATAAAATAATTTAACCCAATTTTTACGGCATTTGATTCGAAATCACAGCCTTGTACTTTTTGTTTCTTTTTGATTCAAGTCAAAAAGAAAATAAGAAAAACAGTTTCGAAAAAATAGTTTTTAAACGAATATTTAGCTCCTACGGAGCTATTCTTTATTCCCACATTTACTATTAAGATTAAACTCATGCGGAGTTAAAATAAAATCATCTTCGAAAAATTATTTTTTTGAGCGCCTTTAAATAAAGCTTAATGACGAAGATTCGGAAACAATCTCTACTTTCGTTTCGGAACAACCTGATAAAATGAGAGGAAGAGTCATTAAATCAACCGGAATGTTATGCGCTGTGTTGGCGGATAACGGACAAAAAATAAGTTGTCGCATCCGCGGAAATTTTAGAATTAAAAACATAAAAACAACCAATCCTGTTGCCGTAGGAGATTGGGTGGATTTTAACATTGACCCAATTGAACAGACTGGAATCATTGATAAAATTGAGCCTCGAAAAAACTACATCATCCGTAAATCCATTAACTTATCCAAGCAAAGCCATATCATTGCTGCCAACGTGGACGAAGCCTTTTTGTTGGTAACAGTGCAACAACCTCGTACTTCTACAGGATTTATTGATCGCTTTTTAATTACTGCCGAAGCCTACCACATTCCGGTAAGTTTAGTTTTCAATAAAATAGATTTATGGGACGAAAAAGCTACCCTTGCTGCCGAAGAGCTGATTCAATTGTATCAGAAAATCGGTTATCCTTGCTATAAAATTAGCGCATTGGAAAAAAATATTTTCGAGTTGAAATCCGTTATGGAAGGAAAAACGTCCCTCTTAGCTGGACATTCAGGCGTTGGGAAATCTACTCTCCTCAATGTTTTAAATCCAGAACTGGATTTAAGAACCGGCGGAATATCGAAAGCACATCACAAAGGCACACACACCACCACTTTTGCCGAAATGCTTGAAATTGGCAACAATGGCTTTTTAATTGACACACCTGGCATTAAAGAGTTGGGAATTGTAGATATGAAAAAGGAAGAAGTTGCCCATTATTTCCCAGAAATGCGTGCGCAAATGCAACATTGTAAATTCAATAACTGCCTCCATGTAAACGAGCCGAAATGCGCTGTTATAACAGCACTCGAAAAAGGAGAAATTGCTGCTTCGCGCTACAACAGCTATTTGAGCATTATTAATGGCGAAGAAATGACGACCGAATATGAGTAGCCTTCGAAAAGATATTTTTTGAACCCTCCTTTCGCTTTACGCGGATAAACAAAATCTTTACTTCATTGTGTTGATGTTCATCTGAATGTATGACATGTTCAGCTGTGCATGAGGTAAGTTCAGCTTAATGTATGACAAGTTCAGCTGTGCGTGAGATAAGTTCATCTGAATGTATGACATGTTCATCTGTGCATGAGGCAAGTTCACCTGAATGTATGACATGTTCAGCTGTGCATGAGGCAAGTTCACCTGAATGTATGACATGTTCAGCTCCTTTTTCATTGCTGAAAAATTAATTTTTCAATCTTACATTTTCAAATCAATTCAGTTAGCTCTTGCTATTGTAAACTGAACCTACAATAAATTCCGACACTAAGCCCTGACACACATACTTAGCGACAACTTGGCGCCTACGAGGCGCGAGGCTGAAGCATTGGCTTTGTGCGATTACGCTTCGTGACCGATTAAACTTGTGAGCTTTTTATTCAAAAAGCATTTTTCCTTTATCAAACAAAGGTGTAATTTTTTATGCTTCGAACAATAATTTGTCAACCCTATTTTTACGGCATTTGATTTCGAATAAGGCTTTAGTGAACTGAAGGCGTGATGAGTTCGGGAAGTTCCGAGTGTATACGAGGAAATCACCCGACGAATAGGCTTCAGGAAGCTAAAATGAAATGAGAAATCACAGCCTTGAACTTTTTGTTTCTTTTTGATTCAAGTCAAAAAGAAAATAAGAATAATAATTTCAAAAAATATTTTCCAAACTATTATTTCGCTCCTACGGAGCTATTCTTTATTTCCACATTTAGCTATTAAGATTAAACTCCTACAGAGTTAAAAAATCAGTTCAAAAAATTATTTTTTCGAAGCACAAAAACGAAACCTAAAATAAAGGCCATAAAAAACCCACCTTTAGAGCGGGTTCTTTAAAAAATTATTTTCTCGATTATTGAATAGCAGCTTTAAAGTCGCTGTTATCTTTAAATTTCAAAAACTCACAATCAGTTTTTGCTCTGTCTTTCAACGTAGCATCTTTGCTGATAGCTGTTTTCAAGTTGTTTACCAATTCGTCTGCTTTGCCATTACGTGCAGCAGCAACTGCTTTCAAATAATAAGAAAGAGCGTCGTCTTTTGCAGTAGAAGCATCAAGTGTACTGGATACATCACCAGGATTTCCGTTTAACAATTTAGCCAATGCGGAGTTAAAAGAATTGTCTGCTCCGAAACTGCTCACTGCACTTGCGTAATCTCCTGTCATGATATCTAAAGTACCCATGTTGTAAGATACTTCAGGACCTGCACCTGTTGCATTTTTGAAATCAGCAGCAGCTGTTTTACGATCACCTTTCATCAAAGCAACAATTCCCATGTTGTTTTGGATAATTGGATTGCTTGGAGAAAGTTGATTTGCTTTTTGGAATTCTGCGTCAGCATCCGATACTTTATTTTGCATGATATCAGCATATCCAACGTTATTAGAAGTTCTCCAATCTTTGCCGTATTGTTTTTCAGCAGTTTGGTAGATATTCATTTTTGCGTTTACATCATTCGTAAGTGTTGCTGCATAAAGTAATTCTTCTACAGAAAGACTATCAGGATGCGATGTTACTAATTGAGAAATTTGAGCATCAGTTCTGCTTTTCTTTTCAGCATCAACAATTATAATTGCTCTACGCAATTTTGGAAGAATATTATCTGCCAACTCAGTGTATGTTTTAGCCAAATCTTTAATTGCTTTCATACGTTGGTCGTGATCAGAATACATTGTCAAAACACGAAGAATAAGGTCTTTGTCTTTAATATTAGAATTTTCTACTTTGGTTTTGAAACCAATCCAATCCATACCTGTATTAACTACTTTATAAAAACTTTCTTCAGCAAGTTTTGAATCAACTGGCAATTTCTCATCTACTTTATGTTCTTTACCTTTTTTATTTGCCTTTTCAACTTCCATTTTCATATTTTTGAAAGTTTCAATCATTGCTTTAATAGCTGTTTTAGCACGATCCTCAGCAAGATGCGCATTGAATTCCGTTTCGCCATCCGGAGAAGCATACGCATCTACATTAATACCATCCCAAACATAATTTTGTTGCGTTCCATTATCCATAAAATCTTTAAACTTTTTCATTTCTTCACTTTTCATTTCAGAAGGACGAACAACTGATTGGCTGATAGTGTAGAAAATACGAGTTGTATCGTGTTCAGGAATTGTTTTTTGGAAATTATCTTTTCCGATGATTGGTCTCTCATCGTTTTTTACTAACAAGGAAGTAGCGATGGTTCCATCAGCAATCTTCTTTGCAGGAAAATCTTTCGATTTTGATTTAACAGTACCAGTTGCTTTTACATCCAACTCGGCTTCTTTCATTTCCGGTTGATATGCAACAACATCTGTGTAAGAAAAGCTTCCACCGTTGTCGTAGCTAATTTTTGTTCCGCTACCAACAGCTTTCTCACCAACCAATGTTACTGGTTTCAAATCTTTTGATCCACCAGAAGCGAATTTTATACTTGGAGTAACGGTTAAGGTTACCTTTTTTGCGAAAAATTTCGCAGGATATTTTCCTGCAATCGTTACCGATACGCTGTCTCCTTTTTCATCTAAGGGATTTGGTGTAACCGTGTAAGATACTTTATCGGCATTTTTTATCATTTTCGACAAGCCATTACAACCTGCGAAAGCCAAAGAAGAACTTACAACAATGGTGAGGATTTTTGATGTTTGCTTTTTCATTTTGATACAGTTAATTTATATGTTTCAGTTTAAAATTGAGGTGCAATATTATAGAATGTTTTTCGGATAAACAAAGTTATTTTTCAAAAATAGTGCTATTAACATTTTTTAACGTCCCTGAAACACTTAGTTTAGAGCTTTCTAACCTCTAAAATGTCCGAACATTCGTGGAGCAGCACAGAAATTCTTTTTTGAAAAACAGGATGTTCCAAATTGCTTGCTATTTCAGCTAAAGGAGCCAATACAAATTTGCGTTTATGCAATTGTGGATGCGGTATTGTTAAGTGTTCGGTTTCGATTAGTTCATCGTTGAAAAACAAAATATCAATGTCCATGGTTCGAGCTGCATAATTTCCATCAGTTCTTTTTCTTCCTAATTTTTCTTCCGTTTGCAAACAAATTTCCAATACTTTTTTGGCATCGAAACGTGTTTCGATGCAAATGGCTTTATTCAAAAAATAATTTTCGTGTTGAAATCCCCAAGGTGCTGTTTCATAAATAGCCGACGAAAAAATAATTTTTCCAAGTGCTTTTGAAAGTATATTCTCTGCTTGCGAAATATTTTTTTTCCGATCGCCTAAATTTCCACCAATCAATAAATAAATTTTATTCATCTTAAAATAAATTTTTTTCGAACATCTTTTTTGCGCGTATTTTATTTTCATCAAATGTAAAGATTATTTATACTTTTATACTTTTGCAAAAATTCTCAGAAAAATAATTTCAATCGTTAAACAAAACAAGATGATCAAAAAAATAATTTTCTCTCTCGCATTTATCGGAACAATTCATTTTGCATTTGCACAAACTAATCAACAAAAAGCAGACTCTTTGGCAGCAGTTGCGCAACAAGTGAAAATAGATTCTTTGGCAGCAGTCGCACAAATTCAATCAGAAACAAATACTGCGGTGAATCAATATGCTGTTCTAGGAGTACAAGATTCTACAAAAAAGGATTCCATCACAAAACCTGAAATATATAAAGCAACGTATCGCAGCATTTTTATGGGATATGGTTTTGTTGCAGGGAAATCAGATAGCGTTGGAGATGCCATCAATTACGGAAAATCAACGGATTTTATAATTGGATATCGTTTTAAAAAGGATTTATGCAGTTTTGATGCCATTGGTTACGATGTGGATTATCACGTTACGTATAATAATTTGAAACAAGATTCTGCAAAACTTCTTCCGAATAATATTCAACACACCACGGAAAAAATGAATTTTAATAATTTCGAATTGGCTTTATACAATCGTTTTCAAATTGGAAACAGCGCACACAGTTTAGGCAGGTATTTGGATATTGGCGCGTACGGCGATTGGACGTTTTCGGTGGTTCACAAAACAACAGATAAACACAGTGTAGCAAATGCTGCTGGCGCTTCTGTTACTTATACACAAGACGAAGGTTTGGTTTTTGTAAATCCATTTAACTATGGCGTTTTGGCGCGCATCGGTTTTAATAATTGGTTGATTTATGGAAATTATCGTTTGTCGAAGGAATTTAAAACTGGCTATATTTTTCCTGAATTACCGCGTATTACCGTAGGCATTCAGCGTGAAATTTTTGGAATACGCAAACAGAAAAAATAATTTTTCAAACCAATTTTTTCGCAATCATCAATCCGTCGCGTATCGGTAAAATTAAATTTTCCACGCGCGTATCAGCAGTAATTTTTTTATTGTACGCGTCCATTGCTTTGGTGTCGCCGTCCATTTTATCGTTCGGAAAAATAATTTTTCCATCCCACAAAACATTGTCGGCAATGATGTATCCGCCTTTAGTTACTTTATCGAAAACCAAATCGTAATAAGCAGAATAATTTTTTTTATCGGCATCAATAAAAACCAAATCAAATTTTTGATTCAGCGAAGGAATGATGTTTAAAGCGTTTCCGATGCGTTGATCAATTTTATTTGCTAATTGTGCTTCGGAAAAATATTTTTTCACCATCGGTTCCAGCTCTTCGTTTACATCAATGGTAATTAATTTTCCACCTTCTTGTAAGCCGCTACACAAGCAAATGGCGGAGTATCCGGTAAAAGTTCCAATTTCTAAAATGTTTTTCGGACGAATCATTTCGCTCAACATCGCCAAAACTTTTCCTTGTAAATGTCCGCTCAACATGCGCGGCATCATCACTTTGGCGTGGGTTTCGCGATTTAATTTCTTCAACACATCGCTTTCTGGCGAAGTGTGTTCGTTCACATATTCTTCTATTTCTGCTGAAATCATTTTTTGGAATTTTTGGGAATGTGCCGACAAATCTACGAGTTAATGGTTTTCAACATGGATTTGTTTGTAAAAAGAAAATACATAATAATTTAACAATCTTCTTTTGATGACTTTTAGGCGATGAAAAAAATATTTTCGCTTGTCCTTTTACTGTGCTTATCGAATGTTTTTATTTCCTTCGGGCAAAGTAAAAAACATTCCGCAAGGCAGGCTAACAAAGACGAATCTAATCTGTTAGATAAAGCAGAATATTTTTTCGGAGAAGAAAATTACATTCGTGCACTTCCTGTTTATTTGCAATTAATTGCGATGGATTCTCTCGAAACATATTACAAACAACAAGCTGGAATTTGTTATTTGCACAAAGGCGATGAAAAAGATAAATCCATTTCTTTTTTAGAAAGTGTTTACCAACAAGATCCTTCTGCAAAAGATATTTTGTATTATCTCGGCAGAGCATATCATATCAACAATCAATTTGATAAAGCCATTGGTTATTTCAATCAATACTTAAATTCAAAACCCAAACCATCCGATGAGATGCAAAAAATGGCGCAGCGTTACATTGATTATTGCAACAATGCGAAAAAATTGGTAGCAGGAAAGGTGCATGTGGACATTCAAAATTTAGGGGCTTCTATTAATACAGACGCTTCAGAATATGCGCCCGTTGTTTCGGCAGATGAATCCGTATTGATGTTTACCTATAGAGGTCCGCGAAGTACCGGCGGTTTGGAAAATCCAAAATTAAAATCCGATACCATTGCAGGAGAATATTACGAAGATGTATTTGTTTCGCAAAAAGTAGGCGATACATGGTTGGCTCCCACAGGAATTGGAGATCACATCAACACCAAAGGACACGATGCCAGCATTGCTATTTCCGCAGACGGGCAAACTTTATTTACCTATCGCAGTACGCCAAGTGATAATGGAGATATTTATGTAAGTCATTTGAATGGAACGGAATGGAGCATTCCAAAACGATTGGGTCCGAATATCAACACCAAATATTGGGAAGGAAGTTGTTCTTTATCTGCCGACGGACAAACACTTTATTTCGCGAGTGAGCGCCCGGGCGGTTTTGGCGGGAGAGATATTTACATGTCGAAAATACAAGCAAATGGAGAATGGGGTCCAGCAACTAATTTAGGACCGAACATCAATACACCTTATAATGATGACGCACCTTATATTCATCCCGATGGCGTTACTTTATTTTTTAGTTCCGAAGGACATAACAGTATGGGCGGCAGCGATATTTTTTATTCTACACTAAAAGATAGTACGTGGTCGCCTGCCATTAACATTGGTTATCCAGTAAATTCTACGGAAGACGATCGTTATTATGTGTTGAGTGCAGATGGTTCCAGAGGTTATTTTTCATCTAACCGGCAAGGTGGTTACGGACAACAAGATATTTACGTGGTGAGTCCAGGCTTTCAAGGAGAAAAACCAATACTTGCTTTGGTAGTAGGCGTAGTAACTGCGGACGATAAGCCGGCAGATGCTACGATACGCGTGAGCAACGCGGAAACAGGCGAAATAAAAGGAACGTTTCATTCAAATTCTTCGAGCGGAAAATATTTGATTGCGCTTACGCCCGGTAATAAATACAAAGTGGCGATTGAAGTAGAAGGATTTCAGCCGCACATCGAATACGTAGATGTTAGATCCTTAGATACGTATGTGCAAGTAGCGCAAGATGTTCATTTGTATTCCGATGCGTACAAAGCGCAACACCAAACCACTACGTCGGTTGCAGATTCGTCCGAACCTTTGCAAACAAAAATTGATCAACAACTTGCCAGATACCATGCAGAAGATAATTTAGATGTGTACGAATCGGATATGTATCAGCAAATTTTAAATGAACACAGCGATGCACAACAGGATAGCATTACATACAATGTAGAACTCGGAACGTATGCAAAAGCATCTGATTTTGATTCTACGAAAGTGGCGTCGCTTGGGCATATCAACAAAAGAGTAGATGCGCAAGGACATACCACGTTTTACATCGGTCCTTTCAAAACCTTGCTAAACGCGGAAGTGATGAAACAACAAGTGTTTAAACAAGACAGTACATTCAAAAAACACAGCACCGTTACGGTAAATAATAAAGGTCAGCGCGAATTAATTCAACAGTATTATGTGGCGGAATACACGCGCAAAGGTTACGTTCCAGAATCAGATACCAAAGTGATACAAGCACAAGATCAGTCGATTGTTGGATTAAATGATGAGAAGAAATTTGATCATAAACAATTGGAAAACGATTATGGAAAATCGCATATTGATGGTTTGAGTTTTAAAATCGAATTGGGTGCTTTTAAAGATTCTTCGGATTTCAAATATGGATACCTGAAAAAATACGGAAAAATTCATCAAAAAACATATCCTGATGGAACCGTTCATTATACGATGGGACCTTTTGCTACACTCGAAGAAGCCGATAATTTCAAAAAAATGTTGATTGAAAAAGAACCGAAAACGAAAAATGCTTTGGTCATGGTTTTCTATTTCGGAAAAGAACAAACAGTGAATGAATTTTTTGATGATCCTTGTGGAGGAGACGCGCAAAAACCAGATTTCTCTTCGCTGAAAGGAAAGGATTTAAACGATACCGCTGTATATCATCAATTGATTCGTATGGGCGGACAAATTTGTTCGGATAGCTTAACGTTTGTGGTGCAAATTGGCGCGTACCGTCATCCGCAAAATTTTAAACACAAAAACTTAAACAGCTTGGAACCGCCGCCTGCCAAGGTAAAAGATTATCCGGATGGCATTACGCGTTTCACGATGCGAAGTTTTAAAACTTTGCGTCAAGCAGAACTTTTTCGCCAACAAGTAATTAAATTAGAAACGAAAGATGCATGGATAACGGCTATTTACAAAGGACAACGTGTATTGTTGCAAGATTTAATTGCGAATAATTTTTACAACGCAAGCGTCAATTAAATTCAATTTTTTTCTGAAAAATAAAAAAGGAGTTTGAAAAATTATTTTTTCAAACTCCTTTTTTGCAAGCGAAAAAAACGGCTTCAAAAAAATAATTTTTCGAACGCGAATTTTTGCGAAAAAAAATCCTACCTCCACACATCTTCAAAATCCTTACATTTGAACATCTAAAATTTTTGATATGAAAATAGAACTCAAACACATGAACGATGCTTTTCATTTTGAAGCGGTAAATGAAATGGGCAATGTTGTTCAGATAGATTCTTCTACAGAAAGCGGTGGACAACCGAAAGGCGCTGGTCCGATGCAATTATTATTGATGGGCTTAGGCGGTTGCAGTGGCATTGACGTAGTGATGATTTTGAAAAAACAAAAACAAGAAATTACGGATTTCCGCATCAGCATTAACGCAGATCGCGAAAAAGAAAAAGATCATTCCTTCTGGAAAAATATTCACATTCATTTTAAATTGAAAGGAAATATCGAATTAGGAAAAGCAAAACGTGCCGCCGATTTATCTATCGAAAAATATTGTTCCGTTGCAAAAATGCTCGAAAAAACTTCTAAAATAACGTATTCTGTTTCTGTAAATGAGTAAAAAAATAATTTCTGAGCACGCGGAAACCATTGCTATTCGTACACAATCCGAAAGGACACAACACCGCGAACATTCCACGCCACTTTATTTAACTTCCAGTTTTGTGTATGATGATGCGGAGCAAATGCGCGCCATTTTTGCAGATGAACAAGAAGGATTAATTTACAGTCGTTTCTCGAATCCGAATGCGGAAGAATTGCAAGAAAAAATTCGTTTGATGGAAGGTGCCGAAGCGGCTTATGCTACTGCATCCGGCATGGCGGCTGTATTTGCGAGCTTTATGGCTTTATTGAAAACGGGAGATCATCTGTTGGTTTCGCGCTCTATTTTTGGATCGACGCACACCGTTATTAGTAAATTTTTACCGAAATGGGGAATTGAATTTACTTACGCAGACGCAGATAAACCAGAAACGTGGAAAGCACTTATCAAAAAAAACACGAAAATGATTTTCGTGGAAACGCCTTCTAATCCAGGATTGGATGTGCTGGATTTAGAATGGTTGGGGAAATTGGCTGCGAAACATCAACTTATTTTAAATGTAGACAATTGTTTTGCAACGCCTTGTTTGCAGCGACCAATAGATTTCGGAGCACATTTGGTAACGCATTCTGCCACTAAATTTATTGATGGACAAGGGCGCGTGTTGGGCGGAATTGTTGCCGGAAAAAAAGAATTGATTCAACAGATATATTTATTTTGCAGAAGTACAGGTCCTTCTATTTCTCCGTTTAATGCGTGGTTACTTTCAAAAAGCTTGGAAACATTGCCTTTGCGGATGGAACGACATTCGGAGAACGCTAAAAAATTAGCGGAGTTTTTAGAAAAACATCCTTCTGTAAAAAGTGTAAAATATCCTGGATTGAAAACTCATCCACAATTTAAAATCGTTGAAAAGCAGATGAAATCAGGCGGAGCGATTGTGGTATTTTCTATCAAAGGCGGAATAAAACAAGGACAACAATTTTTAGATGCGCTGCAAATGGCTTCTTTAACGGCAAATCTGGGCGATACGCGAACCATTGTTACACATCCAGCATCCACAACACACGCAAAATTAACGGAAGACGAACGCAGATCAGTTGGCATAACTCCTGATTTGGTGAGAGTTTCCGTTGGGCTGGAACACATTTCAGATATTATTTCAGACATAGATCAAGCATTAAAAAAAATAATTTTATGAGCGATTACAAAACACTTCAACAATTGGTGGAGATTGATTCTCCGACAGGTTACACCGATAAGGCTGAAAAATTTATTTTCGATTTATTAAAAAGTTACGGCTTTCAGCCAGAATACACCAACAAAAAAGCGGTGAAATGCGCACTCGGAAAAAATCCGACATTGGCAATTGCCGCGCACGTAGACACTTTGGGCGCAATTGTTTCAGGAATAAAAAGTAACGGAACGCTTACTTTCTCTTCGCTTGGCGGATTGTTGCTGACGAGCGCGGAAGGCGAATACGTAAAAATTATTTCCTTGAACGGAAAAGAATTTACCGGAACGCTTTTGCTCAACAATCCTTCTGCACACGCCAATCACGAGCGTGAAACAGAAAAAAGAAATTACGATACAATGCACATTCGTTTGGACGAAGAAGTCTATTCCAAAAAAGAGGTGGAGAAATTGGGCATCAAAACTGGCGATATTATTTGTTTTGAGCCGCGTTACCGCGAATACAAAAACGGATTTATTAAATCGCGTTTTATGGATAACAAAGCCGGATGTTTTGCTTTATTTGAAATTGCTCGAAAAATAAAAGCTTCTAAAAAAAATGTTCCAGTCGAATTATTTTTCTCGAATTACGAAGAAGTTGGACATGGCGGAACGTGTGGTTATTCACCTTCCGTAAAGGAATTATTGGTAATTGATATGGGCGTTTTGGGTGATGCCTGTGATGGAAACGAAGTTTCATGTTCTATTTGCGCGAAAGATTCTTCGGGACCTTACGATTACGAAATGCGAAAAAAATTAGTGCAGCTTTCCGAAAAAAATAAAATTCCGTATCAGTTAGATGTTTATCCTTATTACGGTTCAGACGGTTCTGCAGCATTGCGCGCCGGAAATGATTTTCGTGTAGCGCTTATCGGACCTGGCGTTGCGGCATCTCACGGAGTGGAGCGCACACATAAAAAAGGAATCGAAGCCACGATAGATTTGTGCATGGCGTATATCGCAGACATGAAATAAATTTCAATAAAAAACATGAACAATAAAATCACTTTTCAATTTATCAGCGAACCAACGGACATTAATTTTGGTGGAAAAGTGCATGGCGGAATAGTGATGAAATGGATTGATCAAACGGCTTACACCTGCGCCAGAAATTGGTCAGAAACATATTGTGTAACCGTTTATGTGGGCGGAATTCGATTTTACAAACCTATCAATATTGATGAAGTAATTAAAATTGAAGCCTATGTTATTTATACCGGAAACACCAGCATTCACATTGCCGTAGATGTATATTCCAGAGGTTTCTCAGAGAAGGCATTTGAAAAGAAAACGCATTGTGTGATTGTCTTCGTTTCGGTTGATGACAAAGGGAATCCGATAAAAGTAAAAAAGTGGACTCCGAAAACAGATAACGAAAAAAAGTTGGAAGAATACGCCATCAAACTAAAATCCTTACGAGAAAAAATCAATCAGGAAATGATGCCATTTTTTAATAAATAATTACAATTTTTTTATACTGCATTTTTGCTTTTGAAAAAATAATTTTTCGAGAACCGATTATTCTTTTTTTTTATTTCTACTTTTCAAAGACAAAAATTTGCGAATCTCACATATATATTTTAATATTGTAAATTGATTATACGTTATTGTGAAAAAATAAACTAATTTTTCAAAAAAAATTCAATGAAAAAACCAATCGGATTTTCCAAAAAAATATTTTTCATACTCGCTATTTGCTTTGCGGGGATGTTTATAGGCAAAGCAGCCTCCATCATTGCCAATAGCAATACGCTACTTTTATCAGGCAAACACGTGGAACTTATTATTGGCGTATCGAACATAAGTTCAAAAACATTTACGGCTGTAAAAACCAATTTGTCCGCAGTTTCGGGAGTAATTGTAAATGCATATTGTCCCAAACAAAAATGTTTTTTTTTAAGTGTGGATAGATCCATTCAGCACGATAATTCTGCTATTATTACCGCCATCACAAATGTAAACTCAGGTTTAAAAGTATTTATAAAAACAGGTAACGCGGCAGATGTAGAAAGTCATTGTACAAATATGATATATTACCAGCAAGGTACAAATCCTGCTCCACCAAATAAAAATTAAAAATCTTTCTATAAAAGAATCTACACATTAAAATACAAAGC
>JBDTAC010000089.1 GCA_039924845.1 Bacteroidia bacterium | reverse complement strand
CAAAGGAACAAGTATTCCTTTTCAAAAGGAGCGACTTTACCAATATTGCACACTAACAGGAGATAATCCAGTTCACTATTTTGCGGAAGATTATTCGGCAAAGAATTTTGAAAACAGACCTGAATTTAACAAGCTCCTGAATTTTATAAAATCAAACAAAGGACTTGTACAAAAATTAATGGTACTTCGTTGGGACAGATTCAGTAGAAATGCACCCGAAGCCTATAATATGATTTCCAAATTAGCAAAACTCGGAATAGAAGTCAATGCTAT
Organism: Bacteroidia bacterium; assembly: GCA_039924845.1. Taxonomy (NCBI): domain Bacteria; kingdom Pseudomonadati; phylum Bacteroidota; class Bacteroidia; species Bacteroidia bacterium. The sequence goes on along the minus strand of JBDTAC010000089.1, from coordinate 106,570 downwards.
TGAACAACCCATTGATTTTGGTATTCCTGAACAAAAAATGATGCTTTCTTTTTACTTAACTATACCCGAAGTAGAGAATGACCGCAGAGCGATGAATACTATTAATGGAATACGAAAAAATAAAAGACAGGGAAGGTTTTTAGGAGTCGCACCTATCGGATATAAAAATGAAAGGGACGGACAGAACAAACCTATTATTGTAAAATCAGAAAAGGCAAGTTTGGTTAGAAAATCTTTTGAGTTATGCGCCACAGGTAATTATCCAACAGAAACACTTTGGAAAAAAATGTATTTAGAGGGCTTAACACGAAGTAAAAATCAATTTTGGAGAATGCTAAGAAACCCAATCTATTGCGGACAAATAGGACTGAAAGCATACCGTAATGAACCCGAAGAAATAATACAGGGCATACATGAATCCATTGTGAACGAAACTCTTTTTAAAGATGTGCAAAACGTATTGGAAGGAAAGAAAAAAGTACAACTAAAAAGGAGCTTGATAAGAGAAGAGTTTCCAATGAGAGGTTTTTTAATATGTAATAGTTGCGGAGGCAATCTTACTGCCAGTTGTTCAAAAGGAAGGAATGAGAAATACTTTTATTACCACTGTCAGAATGGATGCAAAGAGAGAATAAGCACAGAAACTGTACACACTACGTTTACACAATGGCTCTCCGATATATCCATGAAGCCTCAAATAGGGCAGCTTTACTTGGAGGTTATGAAAGATATATTTAAGGGCAACGAAAAAGAGCGAGACTCAGAAATAATAAAACTATTCCTTGAACTCAGCAAAACAGAAGATATGCTCGATAAGGCGACAAGGAAACTAATAAATGATGAACTGGACAAAGAAAGTTATAACAGGATAAAGGATACCTTACAAAAAGAAACGATGAACCTGAAAGTAAGAATTAGCGAACTGAAAGAAACGGAAAGTGGTTTTATGGAATACTTAAAATATGGAGTTACATTACTTGGAAACCTGCATTATTATTACAGTACAAGCACTTTGGAAGGCAAACAAATGATTCTTGGTTCAATATTCCCTGAAAAACTGATTTTCAACAAAAATACTTATCGAACCGCAAAACCCAATGAAATGATAGACCTACTTTGTACTGTTACAAAGGATTTCGGGAAACACAAAAATAAAAAAGTCGCCAAAAATGGCGACTTCTCCCTTCAGGTAGCGAAGGGGGGACTCGAACCCCCGACCTCAGGGTTATGAATCCTGTGCTCTAACCAGCTGAGCTACCTCGCCAAAAATTATTTTCAATCTTAAAAATAAAATTTTTACTTGTATTTTTAATTATTGAGGGCGCAAATATAATGCTTTCTCTATTTCATACGCAGTAAGATTTTTAATTATTTTCTTGCGATATTCTATTTTTTTATATATTGCGTTACGATTTTAGTTTATAATCAATTGAATAGCAAGTAAAATGGCAAAAGAAATTGCAAAAAATAAAAAAATTGTCAAAAAAATAATTTCGACAAAAAAGAGTAGTTCTCAGAAAAGTAAAAAAAGTCTGAAATCGAAGCCTACAAAAAAAATAGTTTCTAAAAAGAAGCCTACCAAGATTGCAAAAATAGTTGCCAAGCCAACAAAAAAGCCTGTCGCAAAAAAAGTTATTCCTACTAAAAAGCAAAAATTAGTTCCGGTTGCGAAACCTATTGCCAAGGTTTCTTCTAAAAAAATAGTGAAAACAGAAAAAAGGGTCGCCGTAAAAGAAATTAAAGTTATTGCGCCTACAAAGCCTATTAAACCTGAAAAACTTCTGAAAAAGGAAATTCCACGTTCAAAAAAATCGATGAAACCCAAAAAAATGCGTTCGGTTTTCTTCATTAAAAATGAAATTTTGAATCTGAAACCGTCTTCCAGTAAATTGGCAAAAAAAGAACCCAAAGGGAAATACAGTTTAGAGTATATTGTGAACTGTTCTCCCACTATTTTATATGAATTTTTAACTACGCCCAGCGGACTTTGCGAATGGTTTGCCGATGATGTAAATATTAAAGATAACCACTATAGTTTTATTTGGGATGGCGGCGCGCAAATTGCCGAAATATTAGAAGCCACGCCCAGCAAGACATTGCGCCTGAAATGGACAGATAGAAACGATGGATCTTATTTTCAATTTTCGATTGAAACAGATGAATTAACAAATGATATTTCACTCATCATTACCGATTTTGCTGAAAATGAAGCCGAGCAAAAAAGCTCTAAAATGCTTTGGGATACTCAAATCGGAAAACTTTTGCACATTATAGGAGCTTAAAAAAACGTTTTCAAAAAAATATTTTTTTTAAACTCATTTATTCCGTTTCGGTTTATTGAATTAACTTGCGGAAAATTTATTTCATGAAAAAGATTCTCAAAAGAAACACCGCTTTCCTCCTTCCCTATCTTCTATTTTTAATCGTTGCCGGATTTTTTTTAGCTACGCAAGCAAAATCCGGTATTCACATATACATCAACGGTTTTCACTGTGCTATCGTTGATAAATTAGCACCTTACGTTACGTATTTAGGCAGTGGAATTGCTGTTGCGATTTTGGTTTTATTACTCTTTTGCAACTATCGTTTTGCCATTATTGCGATTGGCGCTTACGTTATTTCCAGCATCATTACACAAGGTTTGAAACACACTATTTTTAAAGATGTGTTGCGCCCTACGGCTTATTTTCAGAATGTTCATCCGCTGTATTTTGTGCCAGGTGTTAAAATGGATTTGTACCACAGCTTTCCGTCCGGACATGCGACTACCGCATTTGCAGTTTATTTTTCCTTGGCTTTAATAGTCGAAAAAAAATGGGCGAAATTTTTATTTTTAATCGTGGCTTTATCGGTGGCATATTCTCGCGTGTATTTGTCGGAGCATTTTTTAAATGATGTTTATTTCGGCTCTATCATTGGCGTTTCCAGCGCATTGTTTTCGTATTACATGGTAGAAAATTCCAAACTTCTAAGCGAAAAAACTTGGCTGAACCATTCGCTCATCAGCAAAAAATAAATGAAATTCAGTAAAACTCAACTTAATTTATTGCTGCTCTTTGCAGGAATTTTGTTGTTTGTACCTTTTCTTGGGAGCGTTCATTTATTTGATTGGGACGAAATAAATTTTGCTGAATGCGCTCGAGAAATGATTGTAACGCACAATTATTCCTTAGTACAAATAAATTTTTTACCCTTTTGGGAAAAGCCGCCTTTATTTATTTGGATGCAAGTTTTATCCATGAAAGCCTTTGGAATTACTGCTTTTGCAGCACGTCTTCCGGATGCTGTTTGCGGAATAATTACACTTTTATTGGTATTTAATATTGGAGAAAAATTATACGACAAAACTTTTGGTTTACTTTGGGCATTGGCTTTCGCGGGATCTTTTCTTCCTCATTTTTATTTTAAATCCGGTATTATTGATCCTTGGTTTAACTTGTTTATTTTTTGTGGAATTTATTTTTTCATTCTTTTCACCAACGAAAAAACAAAAAAAATCTTCTCTGAAAAATTATTTTTTTCAGCGCTATTTATTGGCTTGGCAATTATGACGAAAGGTCCTGTCGGCTTACTTATTTTCGGATTATGTGCTGTTGTCTTTTGGATAAAAAATCGTTTTCAAACAATTGCAACTATTCCGCAAATTATTTTTTATGCCGCTGTTTTGCTTGCTACCGCTGGTTTGTGGTTTGTGTATTTAATTTTAAGCGGACATTTTCAACTCATTAAAGAATTTATTGAATATCAAATTCGCTTGTTGCGAACTGGTGATGCCGGTCATAGCGGTCCATTTTATTATCATTTTGTTGTTTTATTAATTGGCTGTTTTCCTGCGTCCATATTAGGAATTAGAGCTTTCAAAAAAAACAGTTTCGATACACCTTTCCAAAAACATTTTAAAACAGGCATGCTGATTTTATTTTGGGTGGTTTTGATTTTATTCTCCATCGTGAAAACAAAAATTATTCATTATTCTTCGCTCTGCTATTTTCCGCTCACCTTTTTAGCGGCATATTGCGGCTATAAAATAATTCGCAACGAATTGGAATGGAAAAAATGGATGACGAAAATGCTTCTTTTTATCGCATCTCTTTTGGGTTTGCTGTTGATAATTTTGCCTTTTATCAATACGTTTAAATCGCAAATTATTGCTTCCGGAATTATTAAAGATTCCTTTGCTAATGCCAATTTAGAAGCCAATGCACATTGGACAGGTTTTGAATTTTTAATCGGCGTTTTCTTTATTGTCGGAATTTTACTGTCGCTTTACGCGATTCAAAAAAATAATTTTTCGAAAGGTATTTTCGCACTTTTTTTTGTAACGATGATTACTGTGAATCTCGCTGCTGTTGCGATTGTTCCGCGTGTAGAAGAATATTCTCAAAATGCCGCGATTGAGTTTTATCAGCAATTAAAAAATAAAGATTGTTATGTTGAAACACTTGGTTTTAAAAGCTATGCGTATTTGTTTTATTCTGACAAACAACCACAAAAAGACATTCGAAATACCAATTTAGATTGGCTTTTATCTGGAAACATTGATAAACCGGCTTATTTTGTTTGCAAAATAAATAATGCTTCGGAATACGAAACTAAATTTCCGCAACTGAAAGAATTGTATCGAAAAAATGGTTTTGTCTTTTTAGAGCGCGAAAAATAATTTTTCGAAAATTTACTTTTTGTAAATCTTCGAAGTATAAATTCCCATTCTGCCTAAGAAATGCGTGATGGAAACAGCTAAAACACCCAATCCGTATTTGCTACTACGTCTAAAATTAATGGAAGATGCTTCTTTAAAATACTTGGTAGGACACGTAATTTCAGCTATTTCGTAACCAGCAAAAACAATCTGCGAAAGCATTTGATTATCGAAAACAAAATCGTCTGAATTAGCGTGAAAATTTATTTTTTGAAGTACTTCTTTTGAAAAGGCGCGATAACCGGTATGATATTCGCTCAATTTTTGATTGATTAAAATATTTTGCGTGAGCGTCAGCATTCTGTTAAAGATATATTTATACATCGGCATTCCGCCTTTCAGCGCGCCATTCCCCAAAATCCGAGAACCCAGAACCACTTGATACAAATCGTTCGCAATTAAGTTCGCCATTGACGGAATTAACTTTGGCGTGTATTGATAATCGGGATGCAACATAATAACGATATCGGCATTTAGTTCTAAAGCCTTGTGGTAGCATGTCTTTTGATTACCTCCATAACCCGTATTTTTTTCGTGCCGAATGATGTGTTTGATACCGATTTCTTTTCCAACTTCAATGGTATTATCTTTACTCGCATCGTCCACCAACACCACTTCATCTACAATATCAAAAGGAATTTCGCTGTATGTTTTACGCAGTGTTTGTGCAGCGTTGTAAGCTGGCAAAACAATTACCAATTTTTTATTGTTGATCATAAAAATATTTTTCTTCGGACAAAAATAAGAATTGTTTGACACGAGCGAGAAATAAAATTTCATTGCTTTTTAGTGCTTCGAAAAAATAATTTTTCAAACGTGTTTTTTTGCGAACTTTCCATTTCTATATAAAACAAGGAATATTTTTAAAATTCAATATTTTTTCCGACATTTGCCGTCCTTTCTAAAAAATCAGAAAAGGAAGAGGAACGGAATTACCTCTGTTAATCAATTCCAAAACAATAAAATAAGTAGAAATGCCTGTTAAAATCAGATTACAGAGACAAGGAAAAAAAGGTCAAGCCTTTTTTCATATTGTCATTGCGGACGGTCGTGCACCTCGAGATGGAAAATTTATCGAAAAATTAGGCACGTACAATCCCAGAACAAACCCCGCTTCAATTGATATTGATAGCGAAAAAACATTGCAATGGTTGAAAGATGGCGCGCAGCCTTCTGATACTTGCAGAGCCATTTTATCCTACAAAGGAATTATGTTTCGCAATCACCTTGTGAAAGGAATCGCTAAAGGCGCTTTAACACAAGAACAAGCGGATGCAAAATTTGCTAAATGGATGGCTGATAAAGAGAATAAAATCAACGGAAAAGTTTCCGGATTGGCAACTCAAAAAGCAGATGCAGCTAAAAAACAATTTGCTTCCGAAACGGCATTGAAAGAAAAAAGAGCTGCAAAAATAGCTGCGAAAGCAGTTGTTCCAGAACCAGTTGCTGAAGCACCAAGCGCTCCGGCAGCAGAAGAAAGTCCAGCAGCAGAGGCTTAAAAAATTAATTTTTAGAGAGGCAGTTGGCGCTTGCGTCAACTGCTTTTTTATTTCTATTGATTCTATTAAAATGAATATCGAAGATTGTATTGAGATTGGAAAAATTATTAAAACCATTGGTTTTAAAGGTGAAGTAACGGTGCTATTGCATATTCCGGTTTCTAAAAAATCCTTTGCCGAAAAAATTATTTTTTTGAAACTCAACAATCGTTTGGTTCCTTTTTTCATAAAATACATACGCATCGTAAATAACAGTGCCACTTTGGCGATCGATGGAAAGGATACAGAAAAAAAAGTAAGCGAATTTTTAAAAACAGAAATTTATCTTCCGGCAGCAACATTGGTTTTATCCGCTGAAAAAAAAGCTTTTGGAAGCGAATTAATTGGATTTTCTGTAAATGATAAAAAGCTCGGGAATATTGGTGAAATAAGAGAAGTTTTAGATTTTCCGCAACAAAAAATCTTGCAAATTATTCATCCGAACGGAAAAGAAATTTTGCTTCCGCTGATCGAAAATTTTATTTTAAAAACAAATCGCAAAGAAAAAATCCTCGAAATAGAAGCACCCGAAGGCTTAGTGGAAATGTATTTAAATCCCGATTCGGAGAAGCAAAATTAGTTCATCTCAAAAGTTTTTCTTAGTTTTATGTTTAGCTATTAAAAATGGCGCTGCCTTTTTTATGCCGAATCAGACATTTGTATTCAAACAATTTTCTATCCATCAGGACAAATGTGCCATGAAAGTGGGCACAGACGCAGTTTTACTTGGATCTTGGGTAAACGCAGAAAACGTTCAACACATTTTAGATATTGGAACTGGCACGGGAATTATTGCCTTGATGCTCGCTCAAAAAACCATTGCTTCCATTGATGCCATTGACATTGATGAGAATGCATGTTTACAAGCAACGGAAAATAAAGACGCGTGTAATTGGAAAAATCGCGTTCAAATACATTGTATTTCTTTGCAAGATTTCTCTAAGAAATCAACTAAAAAATACGATGTGATTGTGAGCAATCCTCCTTATTTTATTGATTCTTCCAAAGCCTTGGGAATTGAACGTACAACCGCTCGGCATACCGATTTACTGTCTTTCGAAGAATTGATTGATGGCGTCATTTCATTGCTTCAAAAAAATGGAAAATTTTGTATCATTCTTCCTTTTAAAGAAGGAGAAACATTTATTGAAATGGCGAACGAAAAAAAATTATTTCTGACTAAATTAATGCGCGTTAAAACAACACAAGGAAAAGTAGCGAAACGAATTATGATGCAATTTGAATTTGCACGCAATACTTTTTCGGAAAGCTCCATCATCATTGAAAAAGAAGAACGTCACAGTTATACCGACGATTACATCGCACTTACCAAAGAGTATTATTTAGGATTTTAATTTTTCACCTTCTCTTTTTTCTAGTAAGTTTGTGCCTCCTAAAAAAATATTTTTTTGAACGCTCCAAATACTTCCGATAAAAAAACATTTGCAGCACTCAAAATAAAGGATTTCAGTTTTTTTGTTTCCGCACGTTTTTTTTTAACACTTGCCAATCAAATGCAAGGTTTAATTGTAGGTTGGCAGATTTATGAGTTCACAAAAAACCCACTTTGGCTAGGAATGATTGGACTTGCAGAAGCACTTCCTTTTATTTGTACCGCACTTTTTGCCGGACACATTGCTGATATTGTTCCGCGAAAAAAAATAATTTTAATCGCAATGTCGGGCGTTTTAATAAGCTCGTTTGCTTTGGCTTATTTCAGTTATCACAACAGTGCATTTATAAAAACGCACGGAGTTTTACCTATTTATGGAGTTATCTTTTTAACTGGAATTGCACGTGCTTTTATTGGTCCGTCTTTTTTTGCATTTATGTCGCAAATTGTGCCGCGCGAATTGTACTCCAACGCAGCTACTTGGAACAGTGCCGTTTGGCAAACTGGCGCCATTGGCGGTCCGGCTTTAGGTGGCTTTTTATACGTTGCACTTGGCGCGGAAATATCGTACCAAATTGTTTTTTGTTTGGCAGCTTTTGCTTTTCTTTTATTTTTATTTATCGCAGCAAAACCAATATCTCCAAAGGAAAAGAAAGAATCTCTTTTTGAAAGTTTAGGCGTAGGAATTCGTTTTGTATTTAAAAATCAAATTATTTTAGGTGCGCTTTCGCTTGATTTATTTGCCGTTTTTTTTGGTGGAGCAGTTGCTTTATTGCCCATTTTTGCTGCCGAAGTTTTAAAAGTAGGTCCAACCGGATTAGGAATTTTACGTGCAGCTCCATCAGTTGGAGCCGTTATAATGTCATTTATAATGGCTTACTTTCCGCCTATGAAAAACGCAGGAAAAAAAATGCTTTTTGCCGTTGGCGGTTTTGGAATTTGCATGATTTTATTTGCCATTTCACCTTATTTTTACCTCTCTGTTTTCGTGCTTGCTTTAAGTGGCGCTTGCGATAACGTGAGCGTGATTGTACGTTCAACGGCTTTGCAATTAATGACGCCCGACAATATGCGCGGACGCGTTTCGGCAGTAAATAATATTTTTATCGGCTCGTCCAACGAAATTGGAGAATTTGAATCTGGTTTGGCCGCACATTGGATGGGCTTAATTCGATCGGTTATTTTTGGCGGATGTATGACTTTGCTTGTAACCGGAATTACTTCTAAGAAAGCCCCGAAACTCCGCGAGCTCAATTTGGATGATTTTAAATAATTTTTTTACGTTCCTTTTTCTTGAAAAAAAAGAACAGAAACAATTATTCGTATTGAATCACTTTATCTTTTGGATAATCAATATTGTAAATAAATTTATGTTTAGAAGTTTCATCTGGTTTCAACGTAAGTTTCCATCTCAATAAACCTGTTCCTTCATTGTAAGAAGCATCGCCCTGATCTTTCAGTTTAACAACAATCTTTTTCTGTTTGGAAATCGGCACTTGATCTTCCATAATTATTTGAATATTATCGCTACCTGTATTCCGAACAGTTAATTCATAAGTATAGTTGACTTCTTTGTGATCTCCAATTATCGCTTCTTTGGTATAGTCTTGTACTTTTTTGCGTTCAATCACAATATCTTTATCCCTGCCCAACGATACTTTCAGCGTATCGTTGGTGTTTTCAGGATTGATATAACTTTTACCCACATAAGTGCCTTTATAAAAAACATTGGCATTGCCTGCCAGTAATTTATATTGATCCCATCCGGTGACATTCGCAATTAAAAAAGCATTTTTATCCAACTTAGGCACTGCATAATAATCATAAGTGCTATTAATATTATGTACAGCTATTTCCGTTGTATGCGGCTTCGCATCCGAAGGAACGGAAAAAGGTCGTTGTATGTGAAATGTAGTACTCAGTTCATTACTTGTTTGCGCTGTATAATTGGCAGTTGTTTGTGATGATACATCTCCTTCATAAACTCCAACTTCGCTTTTAACTTCCATTTGTGAGGCTGCAACGGGGCTGCTTGGCGCATACCCATTACGACTATAAACAGGCGGAGTATGAAAATCTACATAAAGAGAGTTTAGAGTTGGCTGCGTACCAGGTTGTGTAGGATTACCTGTAGAAAGTGTGATATCAGCTTTATCCCAATCTACATTTGTACTTTGCCAAATATCTGCTTTATAAGTTAAAGCTACTGAATCTTGCGTATTTTTTACACGAATATCATAAGAAGGTTTCCATCCTGCATTCGCAATATAATAAGTTAGTTCAAAAGAGCCTTTAACTGCTGTTTTTGCTGTAACGGTAACAAGTATTTCTCCTGTAGGTTGATTGTTTTTCTGAGTCAGTTCGTTCAACTGATCTTGTAACCTATTAATCTTTTTATTTGCCTCCTCTTGTTTATCCGCAAGTGCCATTGTTTGGGTTTTTATATCCATCAATTGACTGGTAAAATACGCCATCGCTTTTTTCAACTCATCAATGGAAAGTCCGATATTAGCTCCTCCAATTTTTTCGTTGGAAGTAAGCAGTCTTGATTGCTCATCCAACACAGCTTGCTGCGCATTCAACATTCCCAAATTATTTTTTTCCATTTTCAATGAATCTTCCAATTGCTTTTCGCGAGGCGATTTTTCAGCGTTATGTAAATAATTCATTTCCGGTGTTACCGCTTCAATAACAAAATCACCTTTACCACTCACTTGGATACTACTTTGCTGAATTTCGGATGACAAATTATCCAACACCATTTGTGTAGTGCCCTCGGGAATAGTTACATTCGCTGTGCGAGTAATTTCACAACCACTTAAAAAGACGGTTACCCTTTTTATTTGAGATGTGATTTGTTTTTCTTTTTGAGCAAATGCCATTGTACTCAATAAAAGTGCACTAAACAAAAGAGAAATAGGCTTTTTCATAGTTTACAGATTTAAATTCTTATCAGTAAAGATAATTTTTTTAAATTTATTTTTCTTATTTTCTTTTTCATAAAAAAAAGAAATAAAAATTTAAGACTGTGATTTCGCATTTCATTTAAGCTTTACGAAATCTATTCGTCAGGTGATTCCCTCTTATATACTCAAAACTTCCCGAACTCATCACATCTTCATTTCAAAAAATTTTATTCGAAATCAGATGCCGTTTAAAAATAGTTTTTCAAATGTGCTTTACAATGAACTCAATATTCATACAATAAATAAAAAATTCTTATTTATCTGCGGAAAACGAAATAGTATTCCCTTCAAAAAATTATTTTTTCAAATGAAAAAAACCAAGGAAACGTTTTTTGTTTTAAAAGTTTCCGTAGTTTTGCAGCGAAATTTTAAGTCCCTTATGAAAAATAATTTTTTAATCTTGCTTTTACTTCTGTTTGTAGGTACAGCATCTGCGCAAACCTTTACGGTGAGTGGATATGTAAAAGATTCCGCAAGTGGTGAAGCGTTGGCAGGCGCCACCATCGCCGTGAAAGAATTAAACACTGGAGTTGCCGCCAACGAATACGGTTTTTATTCCATTTCTATCCCGAAAGGAGATTATATCCTTATTTGCAATTCACTCGGATATCCTTCATTTACTAAAAAAATACAGCTCAATGCCAACTTAAAGCTGAATATTCCTTTGCATGAAAATCTACAAGCACTTAATACCGTAGAAGTGAGTGCTACTAAGGAAAATGAAAATGTAAAAAGCGTGGAGGTGGGCGTAACCAAAATGGATATTCGGACGATAAAAAAAATTCCTATGTTTATGGGTGAAACAGATATTATTCGTAGTATTTTATTTTTACCAGGTATCAGTACGGTTGGTGAAGGTTCCAGCGGATACAATGCGCGTGGAGGTTCAGTAGATCAAAATTTAATTTTATTGGACGATGCACCCGTGTTTAATTCTTCGCATTTGTTTGGTTTTTTTTCGGTGTTTAATCCTGATGCCGTGAAGGATGTAACACTTACCAAAGGTGGAATTCCTGCTGAATATGGAGAACGACTTTCCTCTGTTTTGGATATTCACATGAAAGAAGGAGACAATCAAAAATTTGATTTTTCAGGCGGAATTGGATTGGTTTTCAGTCGTTTTGCTGTGGAAGGTCCGATTAAAAAGAGCAAAGGATCTTTTATTATTGCCGCCAGGCGTTCGTATGTTGATGTACTCGCTCAGCCTTTCCTGATAAGCGATTTAAAAGGCTCTATTTTTAATTTTTACGATTTAACATTGAAAGCAAATTACATGTTAAATGATAAAAATCGCGTCTATCTCTCTGGTTATATGGGACAGGATAATTTTGGTGCACCCGGATTTTCTTTCAATTGGGGCAATAAAACCGCCACTTTGCGCTGGAATCATTTGTTCAATGATAAATTATTTTTGAATACATCCGCTATTTATAGCAATTACAATTATTCATTAGGGTTTAGTAGTAACAACGATTCCAACGCCTTTAAATGGACTTCGCACATCATCAGTTACAGTATCAAACCTGAATTTTCTTTTTTCCCAAATCCTCAAAACACGATTAAATTCGGATTACAATCTTCTTATTATAATTTTCAACCGGGGACAGCTATTTTTACCAGTGGTGGCGAAAGCAGAAACAGTAGCTTGCCAGATAAATTTGCCTTGGAAAGTGCGATTTATCTCGAAAATGAACAAAAAATTGGTGCACGACTCATTTTAAAATATGGATTGCGTTATTCATTTTATCAGTATTTAGGAAGTGGAACTGCATATTTGTATGGCGATACGACTGCAGGAGCAAGGAAACCACTTGTCGGAGAACAAAATTATACTTCTGGGCAAGTGATTAAACAATATGCCAATCCGGAGCCTCGCTTTTCCGCAAAATACGATTTGACAGAAAGTAGTTCCTTAAAAATAAGTTATATGCGAACGGCGCAATACATTTACCTCGTTTCCAACACCACCGCTTCTACGCCATTGGATGTATGGAATCCGGCAACAAATAATATTCCACCTCAACTTGCCGATCAAGGAAGTATTGGTTATTACCGAAACTTTGGGCTTCACAACGATTACGAAACATCTGTGGAAACGTATTATAAATCCATGCAACATCAAGTAGATTATATCAACGATGCCAATTTATTATTAAACCCTTACATCGAAGGAGATTTACTCAATGGCATCGGCAGAGCTTACGGAGTAGAATTTTACGTCAAAAAAAACAAAGGGAAATTTACGGGTTGGATTAGCTATACCTTGGCGAGAACCGAATTAAAAGTGGACGGCATCAATAACAACAATTGGTATCCGCAACGTTTTAATCACACACACGATTTAAATGTGGTAACGATGTATGATTTGAACGAACGCTGGAGTTTTTCTGCAAATTTTGTTTACATGAGCGGAACTCCGGCTACATTTCCGACAGACAGAATAGAGTTACAAGGATATATTATTCCGCAAAATGTCAATAACAGTAGGAATAATTATATTTTACCGCCTTACGATCGGATGGATATTTCGGCTACGCTTCAAAGCAAGAGAAATCATTCGCGTAAATGGCAAGGTAGTTGGGTATTTTCAGTATATAATGTCTATGACAGACGAAATCCTTTTTCTATCTTCTTTCAAGAAGATCCCAATAATCCGCAAGTTACGCAGGCAGTTCGATATTCTATTATCGGCTCCGCAATTCCTTCTATCGCTTACAATTTTAAGTTTTAAAAAATAATTTTTCAGATGACAAAAAAAATAATTTTCGGAACTCTTTTTATCGTATTTCTTTTTACAGGATGCCAAGATGTGATGGACATTCAATTAAATCCAGGACAATCTCAATTGGCGGTGGATGCCTTCTTGACAAACAAAACAGGAACACAGCAAATACGATTGACGCAAACCGCCAATTATTTCGACAATCAACCTTGCCCAGCAGCTACAGGAGCCACGGTAAAAGTTACGGACAATACGAATAACAAGATGTACGCATTTACAGATAATGCCAATAATGGAAATTACATTTGGACACCTACTATTGGTGATACTTTAGGCATTATTGGACATCATTATACACTTTCCATCAGCTATAGCGGCGATAATTATTCTGCTACTTCTATCATGAATCCTGTACCGCCAATTGATTCCATTACGTATCAATTAGAAGCCAATCGTTTTGGTAGCGGCGATAAATATCACGCTGTTTTTTATGCAACGGATATCCCACATATTGTTGATTTTTATTGGATAAAGCAATTTCTGAATGGCGTGTTGGATACCAAACCTTCCGATATAAATGTGTCGCAAGATGGATCTTTTAACAATTCCGCAGACGATGGCTTACTATTTATTCAACCCATCCGACAATTGCGCTTTGGAACAGCATTAAATGTAGGCGATTCCCTTACGGTGGAACTTCACGCCATCACGTATCAAACATTTATATTTTTACAAGAAGTACGTACTCAAACTACCAATGGTGGTTTGTTTGCAACGCCTCCCTCAAACGTGGATTGCAACATTCAGAAAAATACCTCCAATACTTTAACAACACCAGTCGGATGGTTTAGTACAGCAGCTGTTTCAACAAAAAGTGTAGTATTAAAATAATCCATACGAAAAATTATTTTTTCGTATGAATTAAACCCGACATTCTTAATTCTTAATTCTCATTTATTCCTCATGTCCTTTCGGATGAATCGTATTTTCTTGCTTATCGGTATTTTCGTTATCTTGGAGAGCAGGATTGTTTTGTTCTTTCAGCAGCAAAGCGTTTAAATCCGGCTGACCGGCATTTACCCAAGCCGTGTACCAATAACTCCCAACATCAATAATGGAAGCGCGCAATCGACGTTGCACCATTCCGTTTAATAATTTACTATACGCTTCGATATACGCTTCCGAATATTTTTTTTTGCCTTTGGAATTGTACGTGTATTTTTGATCATCCGAAAATTTTTTTTCCAATTCCATTTCCAAATTTAAAACAGAATCTTTTTCAGAATAACTTTCTTGTACGGCTTTCCAAGCGGTTTTCAGCGGATTATCCAAATACTTGGCGCGCCCAACTAAATAATTGTATTGATCGCCTTCCAATTCCGGGATCGCTGATTCCCACAACGCGTGAATACCCTCTTGATGCGTAAATTGTCCATTGTAATTTTCCGTAGTATGCAGCGGAACGTGCGCATCGGCAATGTAATGCCCGATTTCGGAAGAGAGGTGAATTATTTTTTCCCGATCTCCTTCTTTAAACGCTTCGGTAAGCAAATATTCCATTTTGTCAATGTACCAAGGCACAATCCCGTATGTTTGCAGCGTATCTTCCGAATATTTTTTCACCGCTTCTTTCCAACTTTCTGGAATAGTTTCAAAAGGATTTTTTCCATAATGATCAATATCTATAAAATGCCGCGGACCTTCGCGCTTGTTTTTAAATCTTCTTTTATCGGGATCTACAGAATGTTTCACAATAAAATCTTGGTTCTTTTTATAAAAACCAATCATCTGCGGAGGTAGCGTAAAAACAGCCATTTCCTCTATTTTTTTATGTCCGTAAAAGCCCCAAGAAAAAGCATTTGGAGAAACAACTATAAAAATTAGTGTGGATAAAAAAAGTAGAAAAATTATTTTTCGCATACGGCTTTAACAGCTTTATTTTAATTTTATTAGAAAATGATCTAAAAAAGTGATTCGAAAAATTATTTTTTCAAACGCTTTAAAATTTAATTCCGCTAATTTAGTCTTTTTCAAAAATTAATTTTTAGCGAACTTTTTTAGTAGAGGAAATAAGTCTTCAAAAAAATAATTTTTCAAACGTCTTTTTTAGAAAAATAATTTTTGAACGGCATCTGATTTCGAATAAAATTTTAGCAAAATGAAAGCGTGATGAGATCGGGAAGTTCCGAGCGTGCGAGGAAATCACCCGACGAATAGCTTTCAGGAAACTAAAATAAAATGAGAAATCACAGCCTTGAATTTTTTGTTTCTTTTTGGTTCAAGCCAAAAAGAAAATAAAAAGATTCAAAAAATATTTTTTCAAACGTCTTTTTCATGAAAAAAATAATTAATTTTAAAAACTATGAAAATAATACTTTTTAAAAAGTATATCATTATTATACTTTTAATTTCAATAATAGCTAATGTGTTAGCTTTCTTGTCAACATTTGTTTTAACACGTGTATATATGGAGAAGTCTCTATTTTTAACAGGACTCTCAGATTGTTTTGATTTTATATGTGGTAATGTTGTTGCCATTTTTGTTTTTTTTGATAGAAAGCAATTTAATATTCCTTGCAAAATATTAATTATATTAATTGTAATTATTTCACTTGAGCCAGTTAAAGGGACAATTTTACTTTGGATTGCAAATATCGTATATGAAAAAATAAAAAATAGAGAATTGGATAATGTTTAATTTCTCACCTTTTTTCATCAAGAAAAAAGCCTTCAAAAAAATA
Source organism: Bacteroidia bacterium (assembly GCA_039924845.1). Taxonomy (NCBI): domain Bacteria; kingdom Pseudomonadati; phylum Bacteroidota; class Bacteroidia; species Bacteroidia bacterium. Next base: position 90,511 of record JBDTAC010000089.1, on the reverse strand, counting down.
ATTTTTCAAACGCATTTTTTAGAAAAATAATTTTTACAGTAATAATTCGTAAAAAAAAAGATTTTAGCGGGCTTTTTTTATTTTCAACAATCTTTTGTTTAAAATATCTGATAAGTAAAGCAGGTTTATTCCTCTCTTAGTTCGTATTTTTACCAGAGCGAAAATTTTAACGCTCAAAAAATTATTTTTTCAAACATCATTTATGGAGATTATTTATTACGGTCATTCGTGTTTCGGAGTAAAAATAAACGGCAAACACTTGCTTTTTGATCCTTTTATTACACCGAACAAATTAGCAAAACACATTGATATCAATACAATTCCGGCGGATTATATTTTGGTTTCGCACGGACACGAAGATCACATTGCAGATGTGGTTGCCATTGCAAAACGCACAAATGCCACTGTTATCGGAAGTTACGAAGTGTGCAATTGGCTGGCACAACAAGGTGTTAAAAGTATACAAGCAATGAACATTGGCGGTAAATGGATGTGCGATTTCGGGAAAGTAAAATGCGTGGTTGCTGTACATTCCAGCACCATGCCGGACGGTACGTATGGCGGAAATCCGATGGGATTTATCATTGAATCTGGCGAAGGAAATTTTTATTATGCAGGAGATACCGCGCTTACCTACGATATGAAATTAATTGGTGAGTTTCGAAAATTAAATTTTGCCTTTTTACCTATCGGTGATTATTTTACGATGGGCGTTGACAATGCCATTATTGCTGCAGATTTTATTCATTGCAACAAAATTATCGGAATGCATTACGATACCTTCCCTCCTATCGAAATTGATAAAGAGGAAGCAAAAACAAAATTTCAAAGAGCCGGAAAAGAGTTGATTTTAATGCCAATTGGAACGATTTCAAACGTTTGATTTTCGTTCTCGAAAAAATATTTTTTCAAAATAAAAAAGAAACACATGGGTAAAATAATCGCAATAGCCAATCAAAAAGGAGGAGTTGGAAAAACAACCACTGCCATTAATTTAGCAGCCAGTTTAGCCGTGTTGGAGCATCGCACTTTGTTGGTTGATGCCGATCCGCAGGCAAACGCTACTTCCGGCGTTGGGTTTGATCCGCGCAATATCAAAACCAGTATTTACGAATGTATTATTGATGGTGTGGATGTGAAGGAAATTGTATTGAATACTGCCACGCCCAATTTGGATTTATTACCCGCTCACATTGATTTAGTAGGTGCTGAAATCGAAATGATCAATCTTCCCAATCGGGAAAAAATGATGCGAATGGCATTGTCAAAAATTAAAGAGGAGTATGATTTTATTATCATCGATTGCTCGCCATCATTGGGTTTGGTTACGATTAATTCTCTTACCGCAGCGGATTCTGTGATTATCCCAGTACAATGCGAATATTTTGCGTTGGAAGGACTCGGAAAATTATTGAATACCATCAAAATCGTACAAGCACGTTTAAATCCGGATCTCGCCATCGAAGGTATTTTATTAACGATGTACGATTTACGTTTGCGTCTTTCCAACCAAGTGGTGGAAGAAGTAAAAACACATTTCCAGCAAATGGTTTTTGACACGATTATTCAACGCAACACTAAATTAGGCGAAGCACCAAGTTACGGCGAAACCATTATTATGCACGATGCCAGCAGCAAAGGTTCCATCAATTATTTGAATTTAGCGCGCGAAGTATTGCAAAAAAATGATTTAACACGTATGAGCGATTCAGAAAAAATTATTGATGTTACCGGAAAAAATTAATTTTACGACAGAAACAAATCAGAACATGAGCGTAAAAAGACAAGCATTGGGAAGAGGATTAGGTGCCTTATTGGAAAATGCAAAAACCGATATTACCACTAAATACGAAGGCGAAAAATCAGGATTGGCAAGCTCCATATCCGTTTTGCCGATAAAAAATATTGAAACAAATCCCTTTCAACCGAGAACGCATTTTGAAAAAGAAGCCTTGCTCGAATTAGCGGAATCTATCAAACAACACGGCATTATTCAGCCAATTACGGTTCGTAAATTGGGTTACGATAAATTCCAATTGATTTCTGGCGAGCGCAGGTTTAAAGCTTCGCAAATTGCCGGATTAACTGAAATTCCTGCATACATCCGCATCGCGAACGATCAAGCGATGTTGGAAATGGCATTGGTGGAGAACATTCAGCGCGAAAATTTAGATGCTGTGGAAGTGGCTTTGAGCTACAAACGTTTGATTGATGAATGCAATTTAACACAAGAAGCATTGAGCGAAAAAGTAAGCAAACAACGCTCTACCATTACCAATTACTTACGACTGTTAAAACTTCCTCCCGAAATTCAATTGGGTATTCGCGATAAAAAAATTGCGATGGGACATGCACGCGCTTTGATTAACATCGAAAATGAAAAAACACAATTAGATATTTATCGTGAAATCATCGAAAACGACCTTTCTGTAAGGCAAGTAGAAGAAATGGCGAAAGGAAATAAACTGGAGAAAATAAATTCTACCATAAAAAAAATTGCGGCGCCGCTTTCTTTTCAGGAACAAAAAATAGGAAATGATTTAGCGCAAACTACTAAAACAAAAGTGGATTTTAAACGCGACAATAAAGGCAAAGGAAAAATAATTTTTCACTTCGAATCAGAAACAGATTTATCACGAATCCTCGATTTTTTTGACCTCTAAAAAACACGTTCGAAAAAATAATTTTTCGACAGCACTTTTTTTCTTTTTGCTGATGATGCTATCGGTTTGTCCGTTTAGCAAGGTAAGTGCACAAAATCAAGACACTTTAAAAGTAAAAACAGATACGATTATCGAAACTGAAAAACCAGCGCATTCGCCTAAAAAAGCACTTTTATTTTCAGCCATTTGTCCGGGATTAGGACAAGCATATAATAAAAAATATTGGAAAATTCCCATTATTTATGCAGGTTTTGCAGGCATCGCTTATGCTATTTCTTTCAATCAACACAAGTATTCCATTTACAAACAAGCTTATTATAATCGAAGCAACGGTATTCCTGATAATTATCCTTTGTATACGCAAGACAATTTATTGACGCTGGATAATTACTACCATAAATACCGAGATTTATCCATTATCTGCGCGGGATTATTGTATGTTTTAAATTTAGTAGATGCCAATGTAGATGCTCAATTTTTCACGTTTGATGTGAGCGATAATCTCACACTTCGCGTGCAACCTTATATCAATATTGTTAATTTTTCTAAAAATACAGCAGCAAGCGGTTTCACGATAAGTCTAAAATTATAACTTCGCATCCATGAAAATAATTTTGTTCGGATACGGAAAAATGGGACGAGAAATCGAGCAAATTGCCATTGAACGCGGACACGAAGTTATTTTAAAAATAAATTCTTCCGATCAAAAAAATACGTCCGAAAAATTATTTTTTCAAGCCGATGTAGCGATTGAATTTAGTACTCCCAACAGCGCCGTTGGAAATATTTTAAAATGTTTTAATGCGAATATTCCTGTGGTAGTAGGTACTACAGGTTGGTTGGATGAAATGGAAAACATCAAAAATAGCTGTCAAGAAAAAAAACAAGGCTTTTTTTACGCATCCAATTTTAGCATCGGCGTTAATTTATTTTTTCAACTGAATGACTATTTGGCGAAATTGATGAATCCTTATAAAGAGTATGAAATTGCGGTAGAAGAAATTCATCACATTCATAAAAAAGACGCGCCAAGCGGCACTGCTATTACCTTGGCGGAAAAAATCATTCAACAAAATTCTTCTAAAAAAAATTGGAAAAACGGTGTAAATACACTGTCGGAAGAACTTTCCATCGTTTCCAAACGAATAGATGAAGTCCCGGGAACGCATCGTATTACTTATACATCCGCAGTAGATGACATTGAAATTAAACACACTGCTCACAATCGTAAAGGTTTTGCCTTGGGCGCTGTGGTTGCAGCAGAATGGATGATTGGCAAAAAAGGAATTTTCGGCATGAACGACCTCTTAAAAAAATAATTTTTCAAACATGAAAAACACCACCTATTTACTTATTATTTTCGCGGTAAGCACCGTTATTGGATTATGGAAATTGTTTGAAAAGGCCGGAGAGAAAGGCTGGAAAGCACTTATTCCGATTTACAATTATTACATCTGGTTAAAGCTCATTAAAAAACCGTGGTGGTGGATTTTTTTAATCATCATTCCAGGCATTGATTACATGATGTTGATGGTGATGTCGGTGGCGTTATCCGCGACATTTGGGAAGAAAAAAACAGTCGACGCCGTGTTGGCAGCGCTCATCGGATTTTTTTACTTACCTTATATCGCTTTTCAAAAAGACACGAAATACACACAACCTTCTGATAAAATTGAAAATAAATCCGTTACTCGAGAATGGGTAGAAGCTATTGTTTTCGCGGTTATTGCGGCATCTATCATTCGTACTTTTTTTGTGGAAGCCTACACCATTCCTTCTTCTTCCATGGAAAAAACTTTAATGGTGGGCGATTATCTTTTTGTGAGCAAAGTAAGTTACGGTCCGCGCATTCCGAACACGCCTCTCTCCTTTCCTTTCGTGCACCATTCCTTGCCTTTTTTCGATGATGTAAAATCGTATTTAGAATGGATTGAATTGCCTTATTTGCGTTTGCCGGGTTATGAAAAAGTAAAAAATAACGATGTCGTTGTTTTTAATTATCCCGAAGGTGACACGGTTACAACAAAAGTCTCCAACCCTGACTATTACTCACTTTGCAGACATTATGGCAGAGCGGTCGTTTGGGATAACAAAGAAAAATTAGGCGATGTTGTGTATCGCCCGGTCGATAAACAAGAAAATTACATCAAGCGTTGCATCGGTATTGCTGGCGATACGATTCTGATTAAAAGAGCGCAAGTTTTTATCAACGGAAAAAGTACGACACTTGCTCAAGAAGCGCAAGCTGGTTATGTGGTAAAAACTGACGGTTCTTATTTTAATCCGGAAGCACTTAAAGGACTTGATATTACGGATGATCCGCGACAAACAGATTCTACCAGTTGGTTGGTAAATTTACCAAAAGAGAATGTCGAAAAAATAAAAAATTATGTGGGAATAAAAAGTGTACAACTTGATATCGCTGATAAAGAGATTTTCGACGAAGATATTTATCCGAACAATCCGCATTACCGTTGGAATGTAGATAATTTCGGACCACTTTACATTCCGAAAGCTGGAGCAACCATAAAATTAGACACCACCAATTTGCCGCTTTACAGTCGTGTCATTACAGCTTATGAGCACAATGATTTGAAAACTGTTGGAAATAAAATTTTCATCAACGGAAAAGAAAGTAATTCCTACACTTTTAAAATGAATTATTATTTTATGATGGGTGATAACCGCCACAACTCAGAAGATTCGCGCTTTTGGGGATTTGTTCCGGAAGATCACATTGTAGGAAAAGCCGTATTTATTTGGATGTCATGGAAAACAACCGGAGCTAATTTCATACAAAAAATAAGATGGAACAGATTGTTTAGTTTCATTGATAGCAATGGTGTTTCGCGCTCTTATTTTATTCCAGTTATTATTGTAGCTGCTCTTATTTTTATGTTTACGTATTTCAGAAAACCTCGAAAAAAAGATGAAAACTAAAAAAATAGAAATCGTAATACCGCCCAGAGAACCGCATTATGTAGGCGATGGCTTTAGAGTACACAATTTTATTCCAAGTGCTTACCGTTTGGATATGCAACGAATGAGTCCGTTTATAATGCTGGATTACAATTCGAAATTTTATTTTCCACCTTCTGAAAAACCCAAAGGCGTTGGCGTTCATCCACACAAGGGTTTTGAAACGGTAACGATTGCCTACAAAGGAAAAGTGGCGCATCACGACAGTGCCGGAAACAGTGGTGTAATAAGCGAAGGCGACGTACAATGGATGACGGCTGCTGGAGGAATTTTACACAAAGAATACCACGAAGAAAATTTCAGTAAAGCGGGCGGCGATTTCCAAATGGTGCAATTGTGGGTTAATCTTCCTGCAAAAGATAAAATGTCGAAACCAAAATATCAGGAAATCGTCAACAATAAAATTAATAAATTTAAATTGCCAGATAATGGCGGAATTATTGAAGTTATTGCCGGAAATTACAAAGATATAAAAGGTTCTGCATTTACTTTTACGCCAGTAAATTTGTTAAATGGAAGATTAAATAAAGGAGCAAAAGCCGAATTTTCTTTTCCTGCCAATTACAACACCGCTTTATTGGTGATAGAAGGAAGTGTGAAAGTGAACGACGCGGAAAATGTGCCGCTCGATTATTTTGCGTTGTTTGAAAACGAAGGCGAAAACTTTACAGTGGATGCACTTGAAAATTCGGTGGTATTGGTATTAAGCGGAGAACCGATACACGAACCTATTGCAGCGCAAGGTCCTTTTGTGATGAATACCAGAGCTGAAATTGTTCAAGCAATTGATGATTATAATATGGGGAAATTCGGGTTTCTGGAAGATTAATTTTTAAAAGTTTAAACTAAAAAGACCGCTCGAAAAATTATTTTTTTGAGCGGTCTTTTTATAATTGGCTCTTTTATTCCAATTTATCTGTAATGGCATCCATTTTATCTTCAGAAAATGCGCCAGAAGTGGCATAGATTATTTTTCCATCTTTATCCAACACATAAAAATAAGCGGTGTCTTTTTTATCAAAAGCCAATGCTTTTTTGTATTTTGATAAAGCTCCTTTGTAAAAAAGAACGTAGGGAAATAATTTTTTATCGGTGCCTTTTTCTAATTTATTTTTAGCAATTCCTTCCGTAGCCGAATTGGTTCCAGTAAACATCGGGATAAAATAAATATTTACATCGTAAGTGGAATCCATCAATCCGGTTTTGGCAATAAATTTATTGAAAGCAGGATTGAGCCAGGTTTTCAAATCACTTTCCGCAGATTTGGAATACGCCATACCGATAATCGTGTATTTCCCTTTTGTATCTTGTGGCAGCGTAACAGCTTTATTATCGAATGTCTCGCCAGTAATATCTGGGAAAATTGTTCCGACAACTTGCGCTTTTCCAATGAAATTAGCTGTTATCAATATAATAATAAAAATATTCTTGAGAATTTTCATGTTGAAAAATTATTTTTTGAATGAATGATTTATGAACAGGCTCTAAATTTATTATTATTTTTGCTTCTTCATCTAATAAAAAATAAAAATAGAAGCGATATGAAAAAAATATTTTTTTCACTACTTATTATCATCGGAGCATTCAGTGCAAATGCCAATCCGGAAAGCAATTATGATTTTAAATTCAAAGTGCTCCATATAAAAGACAGCACCTGTTTTATGGGAAGTTATTTTGGTGATAAAGAATTTGTGCAGGATACTGCGAAGATTGATGCGCAAGGCAATTTCGAATTTAAAGGAAACAAAACGCTTCCAGGCGGCGTGTATTTTATCCTATTTAAAAATAAAAAATATTTTGAGTTTATTGTGGATAAAGACCAGCACATTTCGATGGAAACTGATACGACCGATTTTATCAATGACATGAAAGTGAAAAATTCGAAGGACAATGTTCTTTTTTACAAATACCTCCATTTCATTGCCGACAAAGCAAAAATGGTCGATCCTTTGCGAAAAGAATTGTCTTCTGCAAAAAATAAAGATTCTATAAAAGTGATAGATGCCCAATTATCAGCGGCAGACAAAGAAGTAAACAAATACAAAACTGATTATATTGCAGAACATCCAGAAACTTTTTTGGCAAAGATTTTTATAACATCGCAAGAACCAAAAGTGCCGGAAGCACCCAAATTAGCAGATGGAAAAAAGGATTCTCTTTTTGCCTTTCGATATTATAAAAGCCATTATTTTGACAATGTAGATTTTTCGGATGCGCGTTTAATTCGCACGCCCATTATGGCGAGTAAATTAAAAGAATACCTTACTAAACTTACCTTACAAACTCCTGATTCTCTTAACGCTGCTGCTGATTACCTCAGCGAAAAAGCAAGGGCAAATAAAGAAATGTTTAAATACATTGTGAATGAAATTACGAGCACTTACGAAACATCCAATATCATGGGCATGGATGCCGTTTTTGTGCACATGGTGAAAAAATATTATGCCACCAAACAAGCCTTTTGGATAGATTCTACACAATTGTACCGTATTACCGAGCGCGCCAAAACATTGGATCCGATTCTTATCGGAAAACAAGCGCCCTCCTTGATTTTACCCGATACTTCCGGGCATATTATTCCTCTGGATTCCGTAAAAGCAGCATTTACGATTGTTTATTTTTGGGATTACGACTGCAGTTATTGTAAAAAAGTAACACCTAAATTATTGGAATGGTACGAGAAAGCAAAATTTAAAAACATAAAAGTATATGCCGTTCAAACCAACGATGGCATTGCTACGTGGCGAAAATACATTGACGAAAACAAATTGGATTGGATCAATGTTTCGGATCGTTATCACCAAAGTGGTTTACATCAAGTGTATGATGTATATAGTACGCCCGTTATTTATTTATTGGATGAAAACAAAACCATTGTAGCCAAAAGATTGGATGTAGAGCAGCTCAACGAATTGCTAAAAAAGAAATATAAAATAACGGTTGAGTAAAAATATTTTTTTGAAATGATTGCTGCTGCCGAGAAAAATAAAATTTTGAAAGACCTTCAAAAAATTCCAAGTATCGGCAAAGCATGCTCGCTGGATTTATGGAATATTGGGATTCGAAATATTGCCGATCTTTCTAATAAAAATCCGATTACGCTATACAATCAACTCAATACGTTTAGTGGCGTAACGCACGACATTTGTATGTTGTATACATTTCGTTGTGCTGTATATTTTGCGACGGAAAAAAATCACGATACTGAAAAATTAAATTGGTGGTATTGGAAAAATAAATTTTACAATGAGTGATTTATCTTTTGAAAAATTATTTTTTAAATTACTTCTTTAAAATCAAAGGTATTTTAACAGCATCATCCCAAAAATTGTCTCTATAACTATATCCGTAATGACTTGGGAATACCCAATAATCAAGAATGTTTGGGTCATAAATACCATAGAGAATGTCCTGTATTTTATTACCACGCATCAAAATGTAACGGTAAAATTTATTTTCAAAAACAATAACAAATACATCTTTTAATGAATAATAATATGGAATGGTTGGACTATACGAAAAACGACTATAAGAAGCGATATGAGGATATTTTATTTTTATCGTTATAATTTATGATTCGATAAAAATACAACATTCTAAATGGCTTCAAAAAAATTATTTTTTTGCGCGCGTATAATCCACTCTTTTCACCAACCATTTAGCAGGGAAATAAGCTAAATACGAAAATATCGGTGCGCCCAAAACATCAATGCTGTAATGCAAATGCTGCGCTAAAACGCCAACAGCAATAAATAAAACGCATACTAATAAATACATTTTAAGTTTTTTGTTTTCGACAACAATATAAAACAGAAATGCGCTGGCAGTGTGTCCTGAAAAAAACAAATCGCGTACATCAATACGATCGGAATAAACAAAATGTATTAAAAAGGGATCATTCAGCGGAAGCACACCCGACGGCGGATTTAAAGGTAAAATCGTTAAGGAAAACATTCGCCAAATCAATAAAAAAGTATAGGCAAATGCTAATTTCAACGTTAAAATCGGCGATGTATTAATCACATAAATAGCCGTAAAAACGGCAGCCGAATACATTGCAATAAAAAGCGGAACGGATAAATTAACAGGCGTAAAAAATCGTAAAACAGGATCATTAAAATCAAATCCGTTGCGGCCTTCATTGAATAATAAAAAAATAGCATAATAATGCGAAACAATCAACGTAAAAACCAAGGAAGCCAACAGGGTATATCTATAGGGCTTGTATTTCCAAGCTTCTATCCACTTCTCCTTCATCGTACGCTTATTTTTTTTCTGAAATAATTATTTTTTCAATCACATCGCCTTGCTTAATTTTATCAATCACATCAAGTCCTTCAACCACTTTTCCGAAACAAGTATGGTTGCGATCTAAATGTTGCGTTGCTTGTCGACTGATGCAAATAAAAAATTGTGAACCTCCTGTATCCCTTCCAGCATGAGCCATTGAGAGCACTCCTTTATCGTGATATTGGTTTTCTCCATTCAATTCGCATTTAATTTTATAACCTGGTCCGCCAGTGCCTGTGCCATTTGGGCAGCCTGCTTGCAACACAAAATTCGGAATCACACGATGAAAAGTTAATCCGTCGTAAAATTTCTTTTCCGCCAAATCAATAAAATTTTTCACTGTTAATGGTGCATCTTTTTCATAGAATTCAATTTTCATGGATCCTTTTCCTGTAATAATTTCTGCTGTTTTCATGTCTAAATTTTTTCGCAAATATACATATTTGAAATACCTAAGTTTTCAAATTATTAAAAGATTGTTAAAAGAATTATTTTGATTTGTAAAATATTTTTTTCACCTTCGCGTCAATAGTTATTAAAAATCATAAAATTTACGTTTCATTATTTGATAGCGCTTCATCAACGCTCGATTACTTTTTGCCATGAGAAAAATATTTTTTTTAAGTCTGTTTGTTTTTTTGTTGATTGATTTTACTGCGTTTTCAAGCGTTAGAAGTTTGAAAACAGATACTCTTTCTGCTACAAAATACATTCCTACTAAATCGTATAATGATTCGATACAACTATTTCCAGCCTATTCTCTTTATAAAAATTGGGATACACTTTGTTTGGAGCCTTATCATTTTGATGTGCAAAATATGCCTGATACGGAAGAAGTGGTTTTGCAAACTGACACCAGTTGCTGCCAATTTGTGCAACCTTATATTGGCGCGATTACATCTGATTTTGGTTTTCGCAAATACCGTTATCATTACGGAATTGACATAAAATTAAACAAAGGAGATAGCGTACAAGCTGCATTTGACGGAGAAGTGCGTATTGCGCAACACAATAAAAGTTATGGAAATGTGATTATTATTCGTCATAACAATGGTTTGGAAACCATTTACGCCCATCTTTCAAAAATATTAGTGCATGCAGATGAAAAAATAATTGCTGGACAAAAAATTGGATTAGGCGGCAGCACAGGTCATTCCACTGGAAATCATTTGCATTTTGAAGTGCGTTACAAAGGTCATCCAATAGATCCGAAAACAATTATTTCTTTCGATAATCATTCTTTATTGATGAACGATTTGTACATCACAAAAAATAATTTTTCATACATGTCTAAAAGAATGTATGCAAATAAACGCACTCGAAAAAATAATTTTTCGTACGTCGTAAAAAAAGGAAATCATCATTATTATATTGTGAGAGAAGGCGACACGATTTACGCTATTTCAAGAAAAAACCACATTCCGGTAAAAGATTTGTATCGTTTAAACGGTATGAACCACGAAACGCATTTGCAAATAGGCAAAAGAGTAATGTTGTAAAAATAATTTTCTACATTAAATACACTGCTTCTTTTCCTTTTTTATCCAGCTCTACATCAATGTGTTCCTGTAAAGTAGTGGAAAGCGAAACTCCAATATAATCTGCTTTTACAGGATAACGCGTGTGGTTTCTATCCACCAAAACGGCAGTACGTAATTGTTTCAGCGGAAAGTTTAAGAAATAATTGGCTCCGTAAATAAGTGTTTGTCCTGAATTTAATACATCGTCCACCAAAATAACCACTTTGTTTTTTAGGTCATTTTCTTTCGGCTCCAAACTTATTTTTTCTTTTAGCGGATTTTCTTTATTGACGGTTAATTTCAATAATTGAATTTTTAAGGGGGAAATTTTTTCGAGCACTTTCGTGATTTTCTGCGCCAGTAAATAGCCGTTTGGCGCGATTCCCGCAATGAAAATATTTTTTTCTTCGTAATTGTTTTCGTAAATCTGATATGCCATCCGATTGATTTTTTGCTCCATCTGAAGATGATTTACAACCAATATTTTTTCGTTTTTGCTCATTGAAAAATTATTTTTTTATGGATTAATTCTACCGCCCGAAAAAAATCTTTTTTTGTAATATGTTTCGTTTAAATCGCTGATAATAACACCCGCATGTAAGGAAGCATGCGCAAATTTATCGTTTCCTAAATAAACACCCACATGTGAAATGCGATTATTTTTTATCTTAAAAAAAATCAAATCACCTTCCTGCAACTCCTCTTTTTTAATTGGTGTTGAAATCGTAAAAAGTCTGGGAGCATTGCCGCCAATCGTGTCGCAATACACTTCGCGATAAATCATGCAGGCAAAATCCGAGCAATCAATTCCTTTTTTTGTTCTGCCCGCATATTTGTAACGCGTGCCCAACCAATCGTACACTTTATAATACAATTCGGGATTGGCAGCCGAATCAATTTCCAAATTTTCGGCATGATAAAATTGTGCGACAACAGAATCATCTACGGCAACTGCTTTGTAATCCGCATGTGCCGAAACAAAGGTGTTACACATTAAGATAAACAGTCCTAAAAAAATAATTTTCACGACGCGAATATACGATTTTTTAAACCGTCCGAAGTTCTAACAATACGACATTTTCCACGTGATGCGTTTGCGGGAACATATCAACAGGTTGCACTTTTGCTACTTTGTATTTCTCGTCCAACAACGCAATGTCTCTGGCTTGCGTAGCGGGATTACAACTTACATACACAATTTTTTTCGCGCCTATTTGCAGTATTTTTTTTGTTACGTCTTCGTGCATTCCAACTCGCGGAGGATCGGTAATAATAACATCGGGAATACCATGTTCACTGATAAAATCATCGTTCAAAACATCTTTCATATCACCAGCAAAAAATAAGGTATTCGAAATATTATTTTCACGCGAATTATCTTTTGCGTCTACAATCGCAGCATCCACATATTCAATTCCAATTACTTTTTTTGCTTTTTTAGCGATAAAATTTGCGATGGTTCCTGTTCCTGTATATAAATCGTACACTACTTCATCGCCCGTTAATTGGGCGAAATCGCGCGCTGTTTTGTATAAAAAATAAGCTTGTTCGGAATTAGTTTGGTAAAAAGATTTCGGACCAATTTTAAATTTCAAATCCTCCATTTTTTCGGTGATGTGATCTTTTCCTTTGAAAACTTTTATTTCCAAATCTGATATCGTATCATTTCTTTTCGCGTTGATAACATATTGCAGCGAAGTTATTTCCGGAAATTTTTCAGAAATATGATTTAATAATTGATGTACTTCTTCTGTTTCCTCGAAAACGGAAAGTATCAACATTAACTCGTTTGTAGATGTGGTACGAATAATAATATTTCGCAACAAGCCTTGCTGCTGGCGCAAATCAAAAAATGATAATTTATTTTCGAGTGCGTATTTTTTTATTTCTAAACGAATAGAATTGGAAGGTTCGGCTTGCAAAAAACATTTATTTATATCAAGTACTTTATCAAACATTTTCGGAATGTGAAAACCAAGTGCAGAACGGTCCATCTCCTCATTCCCACTAATTTCTTCGTAGGTGAGCCATTTTTTATTGGAAAAAGTGTACTCTAATTTATTGCGGTAAAAAAATATTTTTTCGGAAGGTAAAATCTTTTGTATCTCAGGAAACTCCACTTTCGCTAAGCGTGTGAAACAATCGTGTACGTGTTTTTGCTTGTAAAAAAGTTGCCATTCGTATTTCATGTTTTGCCATTTGCAACCGCCACACGTACCAAAATGTTCGCATTCAGGAATGGCGCGCTTTTCAGAAGGCTGTCGAATCAATACGGCAGTGCCTTCTCTGTAATTACTTTTTTTGCGTGTAATTTGCACATCCACCACATCGCCGGGAACGGCATTTTTAACAAACAAAACATAGTCGTTTAATTTCGCAATGCTTTGTCCTTCGCTTCCTGCATCCGTTATTGTTACCGATTCTAACAATGGTAATATTTTCTTTTTGGGTCTCATAGCTTGGCAAAACTAAGAATTTACAGCAAATATTTTGTACTTTTGTAAGAGTAGCGATTTAAAAAAATACAATTATGGAAACGACAATGAAAAATACAATCAGCGAAGCGCAAGCAATGCAACTCGAAGAAAAACACGGAGCACATAATTATCACCCGCTTCCCGTGGTTTTAACCAAAGGAAAAGGTGTTTTTGTGTGGGATGTAAACGGAAAAAAATATTTTGATTTTCTTTCCTCCTACTCTGCCGTTAATCAGGGACATTGTCATCCAAAAATTGTGAATGCTTTGATTGAACAATCCGAACAATTGACCCTTACTTCGCGCGCTTTTTACAATGATACATTGGGAGAATACGAGAAATACATTACTTCTTATTTTGGATACGATAAAGTATTACCGATGAATACTGGCGCGGAAGGCGTTGAAACAGCTTTGAAATTGTGCCGTAAATGGGGTTATGAGAAAAAAGGAATTCCTTCTAACGAAGCAAAAATAATTGTGTGCGAAGGAAATTTTCACGGACGTACGATTACTATTATTTCGGCAAGTACAGATCCGGATGCAAAAAATAATTTCGGACCGTATACCCCTGGAATTATTACCATTCCTTACAACGATGTAAACGCATTGGAAAATATTTTGAAAGATAAAACGGTAGCCGGATTTTTAGTAGAACCGATTCAAGGCGAAGCTGGCGTTAATGTTCCGGATGAAGGTTATTTATCAAAATGTTTTGATTTGTGTAAAAAACACCATGTTCTTTTTATAGCAGATGAAATTCAAACAGGTATTGCACGCACCGGAAAAATGCTTGCTTGCGATTATGAAAATGTGCATCCGGATATTTTAATTCTCGGCAAAGCTTTGTCGGGAGGCGTTTACCCGATTTCGGCAGTGTTGGCAAATGATGAAATTATGTTGTGCATAAAACCGGGCGAACACGGTTCTACTTTTGGTGGAAATCCTGTTGCCGCAAAGGTTGCCATCGCTGCATTGGAAGTTATCAGAGAAGAAAAGTTAGCTGAAAACGCCGCGTATCTTGGAGAAATTTTACGCACCGAATTGAAAAAAATTAAATCCGATGTTCTCACCTTGGTACGTGGAAAAGGTTTGTTAAATGCCATTATCATTAAACCCAAAAATGGAAAAACAGCTTGGGATGTTTGCCTTGCTTTAAAAGAGAATGGATTGCTTGCAAAACCTACACACGGCGATATTATTCGTTTTGCGCCGCCTTTAGTAATTACCGAAGAACAAATGGAAGAATGTATTTCCATCATTAAAAAAACTTTGGAACATTTTTAAAGCTTCGAAAAATTATTTTTTTGAAAGGGTTTTTTATACTCTCTAAAAAAGGTGTTCGAAAAATTAATTTTTCAAACATCTTTTTTTCTTACAAATTAGTAAGTATAAAATCAATCATTTTGGTGTATAAATGAATGCGCGTATTGCCGCCATAAATGCTGTGATTTTTGAACGAAAATAAATTATTTTTTTTCGATGCGCCCTTTTTTTTTATTAAATCCGTAAGGACAATGTTTGCAGCCATTCTGACAACAATAGCCGCGTTTGAGATGGTATTTTTCTGTAAAAATAATATAGCCTTCTGGGCTGTAATAAAAATCTTCCGGATCTAATTTTGGGCGTTGTGAAAATCCTTCCATTAAAAATATTTTTTTGGAAGCAAATAGTTTTGAACGTAATCTTTCACGCCATCTTCCAGCGAAAAAAAGTTTTTCGAATAACCGATGGACTTTAATTTCGCCATATTGGCTTCCGTAAAATATTGGTATTTATCGCGAATGTCAATTGGAGTTTCAATAAAATCAATTGTTTCGGTTTTATTCATTGCCGAAAAAGTATTTTTTGCTAAGTCTAAAAAACTACGCGCTTTGCCAGAACCTAAATTATAAATGCCCGAATTTTTGCGATGATTCAGCAAAAAGAAACAAACATCCACCACATCTTTTACATATACAAAATCGCGCAATTGCTCGCCATCTCTGTAATTCGGATTGTGCGAACGAAATAATTTCATACTTCCTTTTTCTGAAATTTGTTGATAAGCGTGAAAAATCACAGAAGCCATGCGGGATTTGTGATATTCGTTTGGTCCGTAAACATTAAAAAATTTTAAACCCACCCAAAAATAAGGTGCGCGTTCTTGTTTCAATGCCCATTTATCAAAATCATTTTTTGAATCTCCGTAAGGATTTAATGGTTTTAATTTTTCGATGGTTGCATGATTATCATCGTACCCAAATTCGCCCAAACCATAAGTGGCAGCCGAAGAAGCATAAACTAATGGCAATCCAAATTCCACACAATTATTCCAAACTTGTTTGGTGTAATTTAAGTTAAGTTTGTCGAAAATTTCGGTGTTAAATTCGGTAGTGTCAGTACGTGCACCAATGTGAAAAATAAATTCTACCAATCGGTGATTACTTTGCAACCACTGGTCGAAATCATCACGATGCACTTTTTGAGAAAATTTTTTATCTGCAAAATTTTTATTTTTTTCCGCATTCGAAAAATCATCTACCAACACAATATCGTAAAACCCTTCCTGGTTTAGTTTGCTTACTAAACAACTTCCTATAAATCCTGCTGCGCCTGTTATTACAATCATTTGCTTGTTTTAATCTACAAATATTTTTTCTTCTATTTTATTGATAATACCTGAATTTTCTGCCTTCTCAAATAAAGTACGAATGGCTTTTTTCCCTTCAATACCCAAATCAATAGAATATTTATTGACGTACAATTGAATGTGTTTTTGCATCACTTCTTCACTCATCGTTTGCGCATTTGCTTTTACAAAAGTAAGCGATGAAGCGGGATTTGCAAACGCAAATTCTACACTTTTTCTCAAGACACGATTTACTTTTTGCTGAATGGCTTCTGAAAAATTTCTTTTTATTACAATTCCGCCAAGCGGAATAGCCGACTGATAGGTGCTTTCCCAATATTCTCCCAAATCAATTATTTTTTTCAAGCCTTTTTGTTCGTAGGTAAATCTGTTTTCGTGAATGATTAATCCGGCATCTACTTTTCCGTTTAAAACAGCATCTTCAATTTCCGAAAATACCATTTCTATTTTATTTTTTGCTTCTGGAAATGCCAGCGACAAAAGGAAATTTGCAGTTGTGTATTTTCCAGGAATCGCAATTTTAGCATTTGTTAAATCGGATGAATTTAAATCAGATTTTGATATTAAAAGCGGTCCGCAGCCATTTCCCAAAGCACTTCCTGCATTCAATAAAATATATTTTTTAGTGAGAAAGGCATACGCGTGATAACTTAATTTCGTGATGTCAATTTCGCCTTTAAAAGCCATTTGGTTCAGCGTTTCAACATCTTCCATCGATACATTAAACAACAAACCTTCGGTATCAATTTTATTGTGAATGAGCGCATCAAAAATGAAACAATCATTAGGGCAAGGCGAAAAACCAAGTGTTAAATTCATCGTTTAAAACGCATTTAAAATTTTCAACATTTTTTCATTCACATTTTTTATCGCAAGCGGAATGTTCCAATTTTCTTTGTTTCTGCGCTCCACATAATTACTTACAGCACGAATTTGTGCGCAAGGAATTTTTTCCTGTTCGCAAGCAAATAAAAACGCGCCACCTTCCATACTTTCAATCATCGGATGAAAACGTTGGAACACTTTTTCGATACTCGTTTCTTCTCCGTGCGTCGTGTTTACAGTAATTCCGCACACTTTCGGAATCAGTTCTAAAATATTATTTTTGATAATTGACTCGTTCATGATTTCGCTATTTCCATCTAAATTCAAGTCTTTTAGCGATAAAAAATGTTCGCCATCTTCAGCTCCTAATTCCGAAAAGTGTTCTTGAACGCAATTGATAACAGAACCGATTTCTAAACTCTTCGAAAAACTTCCACAAATGCCGACATTAAAAGCAATATCGTAATTATTACAAAGAGTTTTTGCAGTAAAATAAGCCGTTGCAACCATTCCAATTCCGGTAACGAGAAAATTTATTTCGTGATTTTTATAGCGACTAAAAATTATTTTTTCGGTGGAATGACGCACGCTTTCCATTTTGTCCAACAAAGACTGAACTTCCATTTGCGTTGCAGAAACTATTAAAATTTTCATTCGTCAAAAATAAATTTTCCCAAAGGTACAAATCATTTTTTCGAAGAAGCTTTCTTTGGTATAAAACCCAATCACACGAATAATGAAGGTAAATCTTACTCTGAAATGAGAATTTCCTACCTTTGTAAAAAAATAATTTTTGAGCGATGCAAATAGAACTGAACAAGGTAGAAGAGGCGATTGAAGCGATTCGTCAAGGCAAAGTAATTATTGTGGTGGATGATAAAGACCGCGAAAACGAAGGTGATTTTATTACGGCTGCCAGAAATGTAACGCCCGAAGTAATTAATTTTATGGCAACACATGGTCGCGGATTAATTTGCGCGCCTATTGCGGAGGACAGAGCGGAGCAATTAGGTTTAGAAATGATGGTGCAAAAAAATTCCTCTTTGCACGAAACACCTTTTACGGTTTCCATCGATTTACTTGGAAATGGCTGTACTACTGGAATTTCGGCAAGCGATCGTTCTAAAACCATTCAAGCATTAATTAACCCGAAAACAAAACCAGAAGATTTTGGAAAGCCTGGACATATTTTTCCGCTGAAAGCGAAAAATGGCGGTGTGCTTCGCAGATCTGGTCATACGGAAGCTACAACAGATATTTCAAAATTAGCAGGTTTCGAACCAGTGGGTGCTTTGGTGGAAATTATGAACGAAGACGGCACGATGGCGCGTTTACCTGAGTTATTGCAAATCGCGAAAAAATTTGATTTGAAAATTATTTCCATCGAAGATTTAATTGCGTATCGTTTAAAAACAGAAAGTATAATCGAGAAAGCTGTTACTGTAAAATTACCCACACAATGGGGCGATTTTAATTTAACGGCTTATCGCCAAACAACCAATGATCAAGAGCATTTGGCACTGGTAAAAGGCACTTGGAAAAAAGACGAAGCTGTGTTGGTACGTGTACATTCTTCCTGTTTAACAGGAGATATTTTTGGTTCTTGCCGTTGTGATTGTGGTCCGCAATTGCACAAAGCGATGGAAATGATTGAGAAAGAAGGCAAAGGCGTGGTGGTTTATATGAATCAGGAAGGGCGCGGAATTGGTTTGTTGAACAAACTAAAAGCCTATAAATTACAGGAATCTGGAATGGATACCGTGGAAGCAAATTTAGAACTTGGTTTTAAAATGGACGAACGCGATTACGGTGTGGGCGCACAAATTTTGCGTGATTTAAACATCAGTAAATTGCGTTTAATGACAAATAATCCTACTAAACGCGCGGGTTTAATTGGTTACGGATTGGAAATTATAGAAAACGTTCCGATGGAAATTAAATCGAATATCCACAATAAATTGTACCTCCAAACGAAGCGTGATAAAATGGGACATACCTTAAAAATGGAAGAATAAAATTGCGTTCAGAAAAATAATTTTTCAGTTGTAATCTTTACGAACATTGTTTGGAGATTACGTCCAATTGCGTAAGTCCGGGTGTTTGGTAACTTTTATATGATATAAAACACGACAATGGAAAAATGCTTTGTAATTCAACCCTTCGACAACGACAAATTTGACAAACGATTTATCGACATATTTAAACCTGCAATTGTAAAATCGGGGTTTGAGCCTTATCGAATTGACCAAGATTTAAGTGTAAGAATCCCAATTGACGATATTGAAAAAGAAATATCTGAAAGCGCAATCTGTTTTGCTGAAATCACGACAGACAATCCAAACGTCTGGTATGAATTAGGTTTTGCTTTTGCATGTGACAAAGATGTAGTAATGGTTTCTTCTGAAGAAAGGCTTGGCAAATTTCCTTTTGATATTCAACACAGACATATTATTAGTTATAAGACAAGTTCAACAAGTGATTTTATTTCTTTAGAAGATACTATTACAAGAAAAATAAAGGCTCTTCAACAAAAATCAAAAACTGTAAAACAACTTCACACAACACCAGTTGTTGAAACAGAAGGGCTAAAGGGACACGAAATAGCTATTCTGATTTTAATTATGGAAAATCAAGTTTCTTCTGAAGATAGTTTTTCAGTTTATGGTTTAAAGAGCGAAATGAATAAATCTGGTTACACAGACATTGCAACAAGTGTTGGTATAAGGACACTTTCAAAAAACAGAATGGTTACTACGACAAAAGAGTTTGACAAGTGGAATAATAGCGAAGAGTATATAGTTTGTAGATTGACAGAAAAAGGAGAGGCTTGGATTTTATCCAATCAAGACCAACTTCAATTTCGACAAGCAGTTTCGACAAAAAAAGTAGAGGATGATTTGCCGTTCTAACAAGATTGGTTCTAAATTAAAGGTTAGTTTTTCGAAATAATAAAGAAAAGACGTTCGAAAAAATAATTTTTTAAACGCGTACAATCATCACCGGAATTTTTATTTTGTGTCGTACGCTTTCAACGGTAGTTCCAAAAATAATATCTTTCAAAGCGCGGTGTCCGTGTGCGCCCATTACCAATAAATCGGCTTGTTGTTTATTAACGATTTCAGGAATACTGATTTTCGGATTTCCATAACCCAAAACAGGAGTTACATGAAAGCCTTTGTTTTCCAACTCATCCGCATATTTTTTCAAAAATAACTTGTCGGAAAAAGTTTCTTTGTCGGCAATTTCATCGTACATCATTAAAGCACCTGCCGTTTCAACAATATGAATGAGTATATAATGCGCTTTGTTTCCGCCTTGCGAAATGGCATTGTTAATGGCAATGCTATCGCTGGCTGAAAAATCAACCGTAATAGCAATTGTTTTGTAAGCAGCACTTTCTGAAAATGTTATTTCAGCAGGTAAAAAGACCATCCTTTTATCTGTATTTGATTTTTTAAAGAAAGGTTTAACGGTTACATAAGCCAATACTAAAGCGGAAATAACTGTTATCGGAATAACAATAAATTCGATAAATGGCTTAACTTGTGGGTTCGACATCCAATCCAATATTGAATCGTAAACAAGTTGAATATTTAATACCAGAATAAATATAGCACAAGCCCAGCCCATAATTTTTAAATACGTTTTTATCGTGAATTTTCCCATTATTTTTTTGTCGCTTACAAAATGAATAAGTGGAATAATCGCGAAGCCCAATTGCAAACTCAATACTACTTGACTTAAAACCAACAACGCAGAAATTTTATTATCACCAAAAAGCCACAAGGTGAAAAAAGCAGGTAAAATGGCTAATGAGCGCGTGATAATTCGGCGTAACCAAGGTTGAATACGCAAATTCAAATAACCTTCCATTACAATTTGTCCAGATAAAGTTCCGGTAAGTGTGGAGCTTTGTCCGGCTGCAATTAAGGCAATGGCAAAAAGTAGCGGAGCAATTTTAGAACCCAGAAGCGGAGTGAGTAATTTGTACGCATCTTGGATTTCACTAACGTTGTACAAACCTCTTCCGTAGAATGCGGCAGCCGCCATAATTAGAATGGCTGCGTTTACAAAAAAAGCTAAATTGAGTGCGATGCTGGTATCAATAATATTAAATTTAATAGCCGCTTTTATTCCCTTTTCGCTGCGATCTATTTTTCGTGTTTGGACAAGTGAAGAATGTAAATAAAGATTGTGCGGCATAACGGTGGCACCTATTATTCCGACCGCAATGTAAAGCGAATCTTTGTTGAGAGCAGAAGGAATAAAATTGAGTAAAATTTGTTTTCCATCCGGATGTACAAAAAACATTTCTACAATAAATGCGATACCAATAATCGCGATAAGTGCAATGATAAACGCTTCCATTTTCCGCATTCCGTAACGTTGTAGCACTAACAAAATAAAAGTGTCAAAAATGGTGATGACAACGCCGATCATCATGGGCAAACCGAATAATAAATTTAAGCCGATTGCCATACCGATAACTTCGGCTAAATCGCAAGCGGCAATGGCAATTTCAGCTAAAATCCATAAGAAAAAATTGACTACGGGAGGATAATTTTGTCGGGATGCTTGCGCTAAATCTAAACCGCTCACTAAACCTAAACGTGCACTTAAATTTTGTAATAACAGTGCAATTAAATTGGATAATAATAATACCCAAAGTAACAAATAGCCGTATTTACTACCGCCGGCAATATCGGTTGCCCAATTTCCCGGATCCATATAACCAACACTGATGAGGTAAGCGGGACCAGCAAAAGCGAAAAGTTTTTTCCAAAAACCGCTTTGAAGAGTTGTATCAACGCTACCGTTTACTTCAGAAAGAGATTTTTCGTTTTTTAAATGCATAGTTTATTGGGCTTCAAAAAAATATTTTTAGGAAGCAATAAAAGAATAAACGCGTGTAGCAAATGTTTTTGTTTTTAAATCCTCTACGGTCAGCGTCAATTGGTTGTCTTGAAGAGTGCCTTCGTATTTTTGCGAGCCGGTTTCACCTTTTACTTTAAATTTAAAAGCGCATTTTTTTATTTTGTATTTTCCGCTTAATACCATTTTCTGATTGTCTTTTGTAAACCAAGTAAGCACATTGGTATAATTGTTTACCGACGAAGAGGCGAGCACAGTTCCATCGTCGTAAAAACGTAAAATAGCAGAATTATTCGCATCAATTTTAAAGGCGTAAATACCATTGCAATTAACGCTGCAAGTAGTATCGGATGTTTTCGCAAAACCGTTTGCCAACATCAATAAAACAAAGAAAGGAATTAGTAAAACTATTTTTTTCGTTTTCATGGCTTTGAATTTTAGTTTTCGTTACAAAAGTATAAAGTTAGATTAATAAAACAAATTTATTTTTAAGGTTTCGAAAAAATAATTTTTCAAAGCTGTTTTTTTAAGAAAGTTTAAAAAAAATCATAAATTTGTTTTTCTATCTAAAAACGAAAATAAAAAAAATAAAATGAATAAACCTCTACTTACTTCCTGCGTTATTTTTTGTTTAATGACAAGTTCTATTTTCGCGCAAAGCAATGCGGATGTGATGAAAGGAGCGGAAACAAAAATTGCTGCTTCTGATTTTGCGGGTGCTATTAGTGATTTAACTCCGATTATTTCTGCCAACGAAAATACCGCAAACGCTTACGTGAAAAAGTTACAAGCCTACAATGCTTTATCTGATTATCAAAAAGCTTTATTGGATCCATCGCAAGTGGTAAAAGTAAATCACGATATGGCAATTCCGTATTACGACAGAGGTGTAGCGTATACTAAATTGGAGCAAAAAGACAATGCGGCGAAAGATTTTTCGATGGCAATAAATATTGATCCTGCTTACGCAGATGCTTATTACGAGCGCGCTTTGATTAAAAAAGCAAACAAAGACAAAGACGGAGCTTGTATCGATTTACGTCTTTCTGCGAAAGCCGGAAATACAAAAGCAAATGATTTATACAACGATGATTTTTGTTGGACTTCTGGAGTAAAATATTACAAAGCTGGACTTTCTCAATTTCAATTGCACCAATTTCCGGAAGCTTTAGCTGATTTTAATTTAGCAGTTGCTTTGAGTCCTGATTCCGCTAATTTCCTCGCAAAAAGAGGTCAGACCTTGATGGAAATGAATGAGTACGACAGCGCATTAGTTGATTTATCGCAAGCAAAAAAAATAGATTCGACTAATTTTAATGTGCTTTTTATACACGGAAAAATTCTTTTCAAAAAAGAAAAATACAAAGATGCTTTTAATGATTTTTCGGCAGCGATTCAAGTCAATTCAATGTCTGCTGATGCTTATTTGGCGCGCGCACAATGCTGCGAAGCTATGAATCAAGTCAATTCTGCTTTGTACGATTACAGTCAAGTAATTCGCTTAAAACCGCAAGACGGAACAGCTTATTTTAAACGCGCTTCTATCGAAGATCAATTGGATGAAAAACCAGCGGCTTGCGCCGATTATAAAAAATCCGCAGCACTCGGAGACGATGATGCGACGGATTACGCAGCAGGTTGTAAATAATTTTTAATGAAAAAATTATACTTTGTATTAATCTTTTTGTTTGTTTTTATTATTTCCTGTGGCCCAAGCAGCACAAAAGATAAAAACAAAATAACAAAACAAGATTCGAGTTCGACAAATACTCAGACAATAACTAATGGAAATGGTTTTACAAGTAAAGGTTTATATAATGATTTATTAAAATTAGTACAAAGTAAATCTACTAATCTCTCTCAAGAATATTATGATACGGCAGTCACTGCTCTTAGCCGTAATCAGAATTCAAAAGCCATTGAATATCTCAATTCAGCCATCAAAGCCGATCCAAATTATACAGGAGCTTATTGTGTGCGTGCAATTACAAGAACACTGTTAAATGATACAGCAGGTGTTTTGTCTGATTTTAATATGGCTCTAAAATTAAATCCTAAATTAATTTTAGGCTATTATTACAGATCATTTTATAAATGGAATTATATGCACGATTCGATAGGTGCATTGAAAGACGAAACAATTGCCGTTAACTTAGATACAACAAATATTAGAACTCTTAAACAACGGTTTATTATGAGGAGAGAGCTGCATGATTATCAAGGTGCCATTGAAGATTTAGATGCAATAATTCGCTTAAGCCCAAAATCCTATGTTTATTTTAGGTATCGAGGTATAGTAAAAGGCTATATGCATAATTATGCAAGTGCCATAATAGATTATTCAAAGGCGATCGAATTAAATAAGCAGGATACATTTTCCTATTTTAACCGAGGATTATTAGAAACTTCTTTTCAAAACTACAATAAAGCAATGTTAGATTTATTAAAAGTAATTGAAAACGATTCAAATTTTGGTCCAGCTTATTTGTTTAGAGGAGAAATTCAAGTTCGTATAGGACAAAAAGATAAAGGATGCGAAGATTTGTATAAAGCAAAAGAATTAGGAGTTCAACAAGCAGATGCAGAGATTTTAAAATCTAATTGTAATAGGTAATGTTCAGAAAAGATGTTTACTTTACGATTTGCTTCCCAAAAAAGAGCTTTGAAAAAATAATTTTTCGAAGGCATTAATTAGAACTTTTTATTCATCTTAAAAAAACAAACAAATGGACAAAAAAAATGTTACTACAGCACTTGAATTAGAAGGTTTTAAAATCGTAAAAACAATGGGAATTGTACGCGGTATTACCGTTCGCTCTCGAAATGTATTTGCTAATATTGGTGCCAGTTTCCAATCTTTGGTAGGTGGTAATATTTCGCTTTATGCGAGTTTATGCGAAAAAGCGCGAGAAGATGCCTTCGAATTAATGTTGCAACACGCAGACGAAATGAATGCCAACGCCATTATTTGTATGCGCTACGACGCCAATGAAATTGGTCCAGGAATTACGGAAGTACTTGCATACGGAACAGCAGTTACTGTAGAAAAAAAATAATTTTCAACGTTCAATTCGTGTTAAACAACCATGTATAGTTCGGAAACTCAAGTAAGAGTACGCTACGCCGATACGGATTGTATGACGTATGTATATTACGGAAATTACGCGTATTTCTACGAAGTTGGGCGTGTAGAAGCTTTGCGCAGCTTGGGTTTGAACTACAAAGAAATGGAACAAAAAGGAATTATGCTTCCAGTTTTCAGCTTCAGCATCAAGTATTTTAAGCCTGCTTTTTTTGATGATTTATTGACCATTCGCACAATGGTAAAAAAAATGCCACAAGCACGCATTGTATTTGAATACGAAATGTACAATGAGAAAAAAGAATTACTCAACAAAGGCGAGACGACCTTGGTTTTTATGGAAAGAAGCACCAACAAACCTTGTGCAGCACCCAATTGGGTATTGGAAAAACTACAGCCTTTTCTGTAAAAGAGAACTTTATTTTCGGTCTCGAAAAATTATTTTTTTAACAGTCCTTTTTTAAGCGCAATCATTTTTAAAGCTGCCATGGCAGCTTCATCGCCTTTGTTGCCGTGCTTCCCTCCGCTCCTATCTACGGCTTGTTGCAAATTATTGGTGGTGAGTACCCCAAAAACAAACGGTTTATTGTATTTTAAATTCAAGTCGGAAATTGCTTTCGCGGAAGCATCACAAATAAAATCAAAATGCTTGGTATCGCCTTGTATTACACATCCTAAACAAATAAAGGCATCTGCTTTTTTATGGTATTCAGCAAGAAATTGTGCGCCAAGTGCTAACTCAAAAGCTCCTGGAACATGCGTTATGAAAATGTTTTTTTGAGAAATTTTATTTTTCAGAAGCGTTTTTACCGCGCCATCCAATAGCTTATCCGTAATGCTTGCATGCCATTCAGACACCACAATTCCAATACAAATTTTTCCTGCTAAAGGAAGAGAAATAGAGCCTTGGTCGGATAAGTTTTTAAGCGATGATGCCATTGAAAAATTATTTTTTCGAAGGCATTATTTATTGAGTAACGTTTGCACGCGCGCGATGTATTTATCAGCATCTCTGCCTTGCGACGTTTTTCCGTAATCCGATTTTATCTGTTGATACAATTTTAACGCATCCTCGTATTTTCCTTGAGATTCGTAAGCCATTGCTGCTTTTTGCAAGTAAATAGGCGATGAAAAATCGTTTTTATTTTTCTCTGCTGCTTTCAAATAATACGGTATCGCTTCGTCTGTTTTTCCGAGTTGCATTTCT
This sequence comes from Bacteroidia bacterium, assembly GCA_039924845.1. NCBI lineage: Bacteria > Pseudomonadati > Bacteroidota > Bacteroidia > Bacteroidia bacterium. The sequence continues at coordinate 63,965 of JBDTAC010000089.1, read as the reverse complement.
GCATCACCAATAACACCAACGGAAATAGGTGCTAACATTTCATCATTCGAACTAAAATTTTTCAAATGCTTAATGGCATTTTCATAATCACCTTGTTTGTAATATGAAAGTCCTAAATAATACTCTGATAAATTTCCGGAAGGCGTTGAACTGTATTGATCTACCACAGCTCCGAATAATTCGATGGCTTGTTTAGTAGAGTCTTTATCGAAATAACTTTCTGCTACAAACATATCTTTTTGCGCTTTCGCTTCTTGTCCGGGAATGTAATAGTATTTCCAAGCCAAAAAGCCTCCTACTACAATAACTATCGCACCGGCAATCAATAAAATATTGTTTTTATACTCTTCAAAGAAAAGCTCCATTCTACCATAAGCTTCTTCGATATCTATTCCCGTTTTTTCGTTTTCGTTACTCATTGTTTTTATTTTAGACCCGCAAAAATAAGTTTTTTTTGTAAACAGGAAGAATTTTCTTTTGAGAAACGAATTCTCCTCGACTTATACCTGAAAACCAATTGTAGGAAGATTAATGAAAAAATTATTTTTTCAGGCACTGAAATCCTTTAATTTATCGCAGGTTGTTTGGAGTAAAAAAAACCTTTCTTTTTCGCTTGTTTTAGAAATGGCAACTTCCATTTTTTTAATGTTCTCTGCTATTTCCTTTTGATCCATCTTTCCACACATATCCTCAATAACGGTAAGAGCTTCCATGGCTTCCAAAAAAGGATGTTCAATTGCAATGTTTACAAAATCAGAAAGGTATTTGCTACCATCAATTCCGGCTTCCCAAACGGCAGAAATCAGATACTGCTTATTCTTTTTTATCTCCTTATTTTTGATGGCTTCCATTAGGATATCCAAAGCATTTGGATTTTTCTTCAAGAGTAAAAGTGTTTCGTGCCGAAATTCTTTCTGCTCCGGATCACTCAATAAGTGCAAGAGCTTGGCAGCAATGTCATTACTCTTTTTATTAGGAGCGTGGGTATCATCAGCGCCTACTGAAACATGAATGGTATTGTAATTTTCGGGATCGAAAAAATTGTTTTTATCAGCCATCTTTTTGTTATTTCCTACAAAATTATAAAAACTTTGCTTTCGCTTTGCTAAAATCTCTTTCGCAATTAGATGCCATTCTCTATTGTCAATTAATTTAGTGCGTTATAACAACCTTATCTGCTTTTACTAAATTGCCATAGCTATCTGTTATTCTATAATAATATAAACCTGCTGATAATTTATTAGTTGAAATGCTTGTAATATTACCAGATAAATCTTCGCATTCTACTCTTTGTCCGGTTGTGTTATACAAACAAATACTACCTGATTTAATTTGTTGCATATCCACTGCTACATTCAATAAATTAGTTGCTGGGTTTGGATATACTTTTACATTTGCCTTAACAGGCTTTATTTCATTTACTCCTGTAAACAAGCTATCTGAGTATGTGCTATCCGTGCTTACTATTACATCATCTATGTAATAGTAAGCTGTTAATGAATACAACGAATTTTTTGGACCGACAAAAACGGTATCTACATGAGCATCGTCCACAAAATTACCAATCACAATGTATTGTTCCCCCCCTGCTGCCACAAAACTGCCGCTTACCTTCATCCAGTTTACTTTATCAGTCAAAGGGTTATGTACAACATCATTTATTACCTGCGGATGCAGGTAGGGTTTTACCCTTCCATTTGTTGTATTGTTAAACACTAAAGCCGAATCAGAAAAATACGCCCCCATATTATTGCAAGCGTATGCCATAGTATCTGTTAAACTTACGTAAAAAGTAAGATAATACTTAGTTCCAGCTATTAGTGAGCTTATTAAGCTATCCTGTATATAATCTCTGTTATTAGGATCTGTGGGATAATATAGGGAATCTACATACGTATAAATACCCGCATACGACACTCCAGTATGTGCATTTTGATGTCCAACATCATTTGTAGGAACTCCAAAGTAATAATCTGAGCATTGTGAAGTAAAATATTCGAGTCCCCCCCCGCCCCCTTGTCCTGTCCAATTCTTCACATAACCTGTAAATTGACCATTTGGACTACATTGTATCGTGTCTTCAAAACTGTAATTAGGCACAAGGTTTTGCGCTTTTGTTTTCACTGAAAAGGAAAACACACAAAAATAAAAAGCAAGAAAAATAATTTTTCTCATAAGTGGTAAATGAGTATCAAAGATATGATTTTTATGATGTTCATTTTAAACCTTAGCTGATTTCTTTCCAAAGAAGAAGGAAAAAGCTGCTCTTGCATTTGTTGTATCAAGTAGTGGATAGCGATTTTCTGCCTGTTCAATTCTTCCTTTTCAATTTTAATCATTTTAAAGAGAACTTGCCTATTATAGAGCTGTTAGTATGACACTAAGAACTGTGAGTGAGGCACTAAGAGCTGTGAGCATGACACTAAGAGCTGTTAGCATGACACTAAGAGCTGTGAGTGAGGCACTAAGAGCTGTGAGCATGACACTAAGAACTGTTAGTTAGGCGCTAAGAGCTGTGAGTATACCACTAAGAACTGTGAGCATGACACTAAGAACTGTTAGTATGACACTAAGAACTGTGAGTGAGGCAGTATGAGCTGTGAGTAGGTAGTTAAGAACTGTAAATGAAATACTTTCATCTCTAAGTGATTTACTTAGAAATGAAAGTATCTGCTTAACATTTCATTGTGTGATTTTAAAAGCTTTAAATACAATTATCTTAAAAGTGTCAAATATCCTTTTTCAACATATTTCTTACCATCCACTCCAGTGGCAGTAATAAGATAATAATAAGTACCAGCAGGAACTTCTACTCCGCTTGTATTAACACCATTCCAACCTCCACTTGAGCCATCCCATGAATATAATTTAATGCCCCATCTGTCAAATATTTCTCCATGAAGTGCGACTATTCCGGAGGATTTCACAGTAAACAGGTCATTTTTACCATCACCATTAGGAGAAAACACATTTGGGATAATCAATATAGATTGACCATATACATCTATTTTACCATAGGCGGTATCTTTGCAACCATTGGCATTTGTTGCAATTAATTCCACATTGTACGCGCCAGTATTTTGATATGTCGTATTCGGATTAGTTGCGTTGGTCGTATCTCCATTGCCTAAATACCATTCATAACTATTTGCGCCAGTACTTGTATTGGTGAAATTTACTTGCAAAGGAGCAATTCCTGAATCAGGGTTAGCAATAAACGAAGCTGTTACGGAACTGTTTGTAAGGATATACGGTCCTGAATTAGCTGTACATCCAGATGCATCGGTTACCGTTAAAGTGTAACTTCCGGCGGCTAATCCTGTTGCATTTACGGTGTTTTGTCCAGTAGGTGTCCATAAATAAGTATATGGGCTGGTTCCACCAGTTACAACAATACCAGAAATGCTGCCTTTCATGCCTTTACACAAAGGCGGTGACACAATCGCACTTAAACTGTCTATAATTGGTTTCGGATTTACAATTACCTTCACAGTAATGTTGTTGGAACAACCCGCAGCATTGGTTCCTGTTACGGTATAAGTGATTGTAGAAGCTGGACTTGCTGTTACAGAAGAGCCTGTTGTGCTACTGAGTCCTGTATTCGGAATCCAGGCATACGTAACAGCTCCATTTGCTGTTAAAATGGTGCTACTTCCTTGGCAAATATTAGCAGGAGAGGGATTTACCGTTATTACAGGAAGTAAATTTACTGTTACTACAACACTTGCAGAAGCAGTACATATTCCGGAAGTTCCAGTTACTGTATAAGTGGTTGTAGATATTGGTTTAGCTGTTGGATTTGAGACAGTTGATGAACTCAATCCCGTAGCTGGGCTCCAACTATAAGTACTTGCTCCGCTTGCAGTTAAGAGTGTACTATCTCCCAAACAAATACTTACAGGTGAAGGGTTTATATTAATCGTAACAAGTCCAACACTCACTGTTGCCGAGGCTGTCTGTGTGCAACCATTGGCATCTGTTACTGTTGCAGTATACGTACCAACATTTAAACCAGTTGCAGTTTGTGTAGTTTGAGCAGGAATAGAATTCCATGAATAGGTGTATGATCCTGTTCCGCCATTGCTATTTACAGTAGTTGTTCCATTTGACAAACCGCAGGTAGCCGGTGTTGAAGATGTGTTTAAAACAATCGCACTCGGTTGAGTAATTGTAAATGATTTACTAATACTACATCCGTTGGCATCCTTCACCGTTAAGGAATAAGCTCCTGCTGATAATGCCGTGGCAGTTCCTGTACTACTAACGTTTGGTGTCCAAACATACGTATAAGCTCCTGTGCCTCCTGTTACATTAACAGTTGCAGTTCCATTATTGCCGCCGTTACACAATTCGTTAACATAGCTTGTTGATGTATCTAATTTAGTTGGTTGAGTAATGTTGATGGTTCCTGTTGCCGAACATCCACTCGCATCTGTTACGGTTACAGTATAATTCCCCATTGCTAAACCAGTCGCTGTAGCGCTTGATTGTGGAGGAATTGTATTCCAAGAATACGTATAAGATCCTGTACCACCTGAAACAATTATTGAATCTTTTCCATTATTACCTCCATTACAACTAACATTCGTTGCTACACCCATTGTAATTGAAACAGCAGGTGTACCAGGTATTATTACAGAAGTTGGGTACTTACAACCGTTTGCATCTGTTACCGTTACGTTGTATGTACCTGCTGCTTGACCCGATATACCAGAGGTAGTTTGTCCTCCTGACCAAGAATAAGTATAAGGCGATGTACCACCTGTTATACTCGTTATCGTATCTTTTCCATTATTTTTACCACACGTTGCAGGTGTTGCACTATTTGTTACAGATGTAATACCTCCTGTATTTGTTATATTGGCTATTGCTGTTTGTGTACAACCGCTGGCATCCGTTACCGTTACGGTATAAGATCCAGAACTCAAATTCGCTACACTTGCTGTACCCGCTCCTCCAGGGTTCCAAGAATAAGTATAAGTGCCTATACCACCCGAAGCTGCTACACCCACACTGCCATTGCTGCCTCCACATGTAGCTGGAGTAGATGATGGATTTAAAACGATTGCCGGATCTACTGTTACTGTGGCTGTTATACTACCTGTACATCCTGTCTTTGTTCCTGTTACGGTATAAGTTGTCGTACTTGCAGGATTTACGGTTATTGGATTCGTTGTAGCACCTGTACTCCAACTGTAAGTTGTTCCACCACTTGCTGTCAGCGTCGTATTCGTACCTGCACAAATTGTTGGTGAGTTAACCGTTACTACTGGTAATGGGTTTACGGTTACCGTTGCTACGGCAGTTCCTGAACAGCCACCAGTAGTTCCTGTTACGGTATAAGTTGTCGTTGCTGCCGGATTCACTGTTATTGGATTTGTTGTTGCGCCTGTGCTCCAACTGTAAGTTGTTCCTCCACTTGCTGTCAGCGTCGTATTCGTACCTGCACAAATTGTTGGTGAATTAACCGATACTGTTGGTAATGGATTTACGGTTACAGTTACCGTTGACGTTCCTGTACATCCACCTGTTGTGCCTGTTACTGTATAAGTAGTCGTACTTGCCGGATTTAATGTTATTGGATTAGTGGTCGCGCCTGTACTCCAACTATAAGTTGTTCCACCGCTTGCTGTCAATGTCGTATTCGTACCTGCACAAATTGTTACTGGTGATGGATTAATCGTTATTCCTAAACTTGGAACTACTGTTACTGTCGCTACTGCTGTTCCTGAACAACCACCTGTAGTGCCGGTTACCGTATAAGAAGTTGCACTTGCTGGATTTACAGTTATCGGATTCGTCGTAGCACCTGTACTCCAACTGTATGTCGTAGCACCTGTTCCTGTTAAGGTTGCTGAAGTTCCTGCACAAATAGTTGGTGAATTAACTGCAACTGTTGGTAATGGATTTACGATAACAGTTACCGTAGCAGTTCCAGAACATCCACCTGTAGTGCCTGTTACGGTATAAGTAGTGGTAGTTGCCGGATTTAATGTTATTGGATTAGTGGTCGCGCCTGTGCTCCAACTATAAGTTGTTCCACCGCTTGCTGTTAGAACAGTATTACTTCCCGCGCAAATGGTAGTTGGCAAAGCCGTGATGTTTATTGTTGGAGGAACACATATCACACAAATCGATTTTATCGGATGGCAATTTGCCATTGCCAATGAGGTTGCAAACCCATTTCCACAAGCAATTACCTCTCCGTTTTTATTAACGGCAACATCATATACAGCAGAAGGTGTAGCAGCAGTGGAAAGCTGATTCAAATTGGCATCATATTGTACTACTTGATTGCCAGAGCCAACATATACATTGCCGCAACTGTCTATATCTAATCCACTGTTACCCGGAGAACTTGCTCCAAAAAAGGAGGATGAAATTCCACCTGGAATAGGAGAACTTGCTATGATAGCTCCATTACTTATATTACGTTTGTCAACAGTTTTTCCATTTTGTGTATAGATGAAATTTCCGTTTGTCTTCATCGCATTTAAACCCAAGTTGCCTTTAACGGTGTAACTTGGACTACCATAAGAAAAATTATACCCATTAATGGATTTATAGTTTAATGTTAGAGCGGGAGTTACCGATCCGATAGAATCTAAGGTCATAAAATAAAAATTACCATTGGAGGAAGGGCAAATAGCTCTGACTTCATGAATTGTAGCTAATCCAGAAAAGCCGCCAACAATAATCGTATTCGTTATACTTCCATTGGCGAGATTAATAGTCATAATGGCGCCTCGATAGCCATTGATTGAAAACGCACTCGGAGTTTTCATTCCGCCAACTACTAACTGAGTTTGATCGCAATTAAAGGCCAAATGCCAATATTCGAAAAGTGGTCCGAAAAGTCCATTAGGATTATTGTGCCAAACCAAAGCTCCTCCAGTAGTTATCTTTGAAATCTCACCGTTAGAACCAGAAGTAACATAAGAGTTTCCAGCTAAATCGGTAATCATCGTACCCATCCAATAATTAGCTGAATCCCAAGGTGTATTGTAAGTCCATTGAAGTAATCCTGCAGCACTGTACTTCTTTAAAGCCAAAGGACTATCACCTCCATATAAATATACATTTCCTGCAGCATCAACCTGTGTATTCCAAACTTTATTACTATTCGAAAATGCTGGAGCAATGGTCCAAGGGTCAATTGTTACTTCTTTTGAAGTATCATAATTTACTAAGCCAAAAAAAATGGTATTCGAATTTTTTACGAAACGAGAGGATATAATATTGGAATGGTTGTCTGAATAAAATGCAAGAGGTGCGTGATCTATAATGTCGCCAAATGAGGTAGTTATATGAGTATCTCCATCTACCAAACGTACTCGATGTCCATCCGAATATTTTAATTTTACTTGATTAATATCTGCACCTGGATGCAAAATCAAGGAATATTCAATTCCTTCATCAGGATGAAAAATATATTCTACATCAATGTTAGGATAAAGGTTTTTATAAATTATTTTTTGGAATGCTGCAATGTGATTGATATTTCGTAAGATTCCATTATTATTAATGCTATAGCTAAAGTAATCAGACCTTGGAGATTCACCTATGATTTGCACATTGCTGTTAGCGCCTTCCCAAATAGCAGAAACAATGTCTGTTTTAACGGTTATTTTATGCTCATCCTTGTCCCCTGCTTCATTATTTTGAGGTGTATCCTCCTTTTTATCGAAGCGGTACAGAATGCCTTTATCCGTAAAATAAATTTTTGATTGACCGTCGTCAAACCCATATTTAATAGCCGAATTCCCATTTCCTTCATTTGAAAACTGCCCTTTATTCTCCAAAAAAACTCTGTCTTTTGAATAGTTGTAATGGATTAACCAATTTGTTCCGGAGTTTTGTGCAAATATGTTTGGGCTTAACAGAGTTGCAACTAAAAGTAATGTTACACTTTTTGCGAGTAATTTTTTTTTCATTCCTAAATTTTTAATAATTGTTTATTCAATGATCACTTCTATGAGCTGGATACTACTTAAAATCAAAGCATTTATTTGTCTTTGAAAAAATAATTTTTCAAAGACCCTTTTGATATCAGAATACGAAAGAAGGAAACAACGCACACATTTCAAACACATTCCGATTTTATCCCAGATATGTTTTTAAAATTTTGCTGCGCGAAGTGTGCTTTAATCTTCGGATGCCTTTTTCTTTTATTTGTCGTACGCGTTCTCGAGTTAAATCAAAGCGTTCGCCAATTTCTTCGAGCGTTAAAGCATGTTCGCCGTTTAAGCCAAAATACAAACGAATTACATCGGCTTCACGTCCTGTTAGTGTGGTTAAAGCTCGCTCAATTTCGCGTCTCAAGGATTCGTTCATTAAGGCGAATTCGGGACTTGGACTTTCATCACTTCGCAATACATCGTACATCGTATTATCGTTGTCGTCGCTCATACTCAACGGCGCATCCATGGAAACATGTCTGCCTGCATTTTTGACAGATTCCTTTACCTCCAATTCGCTTAATTCCAATAAGTTCCCGATTTCTTCGTGTGTAGGTTCGCGCTCAAACTCCTGCTCTAATTTCGCAAAAGCTTTATTTATTTTATTAAGCGAGCCAATTTTATTTAATGGCAAACGCACAATTCGCGATTGTTCTGCCAAAGCCTGTAAAATAGATTGTCGAATCCACCAAACGGCGTAGGAAATAAATTTGAATCCTCTTGTTTCGTCGAAACGTTGCGCCGCTTTTATTAAACCCAAATTTCCTTCATTAATCAAATCCGGTAAACTCAGTCCTTGGTTTTGATATTGTTTGGAAACCGAAACCACAAAACGCAAATTTGCTTTTGTCAATTTCTCGAGTGCGGCATGGTCGCCTTCCTTTATTTTTCTGGCAAGTACAACTTCTTCGTCTGCCGAGATAAGACTCAAGCGTCCTATTTCTTGCAAATACTTATCCAATGAAGCAGTTTCACGGTTAGTAACCTGCTTGGAAATCTTTAACTGGCGCATAGATTAGGTTTTGTAATTTTTGTCGTATAGAGTTCTTTTTTTATTTCTGAAACTTATATGGGTGTACGAAAAAACAATCCGAAATGTTTCGACTGTTCAAAAATTGAACTTGGAGTTGATATCGAAACTATTTTCATTAAAAAATAAATACATTTGTAACGGTTACGAATAAAAGAATCAATACGAATTTTCATAAAAAGAAAAAAAATAAAATGGAAACAACTGCCACTGAAATAAAAAATGTAGCACTGGGAAATAAACACATTTCTTTGGGTGCTAAAATGGTTCCTTTTGCAGGATACAATATGCCTGTATCTTATTCCGGTTTGAATGACGAACATCTTACAGTTCGCAGTTCTGTTGGAGTATTTGATGTGTCGCACATGGGCGAATTTATTTTGAAAGGTGAAAATGCATTGGATTTAATTCAACGCGTTACTTCTAACGATGCGGCGGTGTTAGCAGATGGAAAAGTGCAATATTCTTGCCTGCCAAACGATAAAGGCGGAATTGTAGATGATTTGTTGGTGTATCGCATTGATGAAAAAACATATATGTTGGTGGTAAATGCTTCTAATATTGAGAAGGATTGGAATTGGATTTCGAAACACAATACGAAGAATGTAGAAATGCATAATATTTCCGACAAAACTTCTTTGTTGGCGGTACAAGGTCCGAAAGCCTTACCTGCATTGCAAAAATTAACGGATATTAATTTGTCGGAAATGCCTTATTATACTTTTAAAAAAGGAAAATTTAACGGTATTGAAAACGTACTGATTTCGAATACAGGCTACACAGGCGCTGGTGGTTTCGAAATTTATTTTGAAAATGAAGTAGCGGATAAAATGTGGAATGCGATTTTTGAAGCTGGAAAGGAATTTGGCATCAAACCAATCGGTTTGGGCGCGCGAGATACGTTACGTTTGGAAATGGGTTTTTGTTTGTACGGAAACGATATTGACGATACAACATCGCCAATAGAAGCAGGTTTGGGATGGATTACGAAATTCACAAAAGACTTCACCAATAAAAAAATATTTTTAGAACAGAAAGAAAAAGGTGTTACCAAAAAATTAATTGGTTTCGAAATGATAGAACGTGGAATTCCGCGCCATGATTATGAAATTACAGATATGGAAGGAAATGTAATCGGAAAAGTTACTTCAGGAACGCAATCGCCATCATTAAATAAAGGCATCGGAATGGGCTACGTAAAAATTAATTTTTCAAAACCCGATTCGGAGATATTTATTAAAATCCGCGATAAAGCCATCAAGGCAAAGGTTTGTAAAATTCCTTTTTTGAAAAATAATTAGAAAAACGCTCGTCAAAAAATAAAAAACAAGCACGATGAATAAAGTAGAAGTTTGCTTTTCGCCCAGCTTGTATCCCGTTTACGAACGCAAAGAAAGTATCGTTGTAATTATTGATGTGTTGCGCGCCACTTCGGCTATTTGCACGGCTTTTCATCATGGTGCCGAAAAAATTATTCCTGTTGCAACAGTTGAAGAAGCCTTGGATTACAAACAAAAAGGCTTTTTAGCTGGTGCCGAACGCGATGCGATTAAAGTGGAAGGATTTGATTTCGGAAATTCTCCGTTCGATTATATGACGGAGCGCATTAAAGGAAAATCTATCGTTTTGACTACCACCAACGGAACACAAGCCATTGAAGCGGCAAAAAATGCGGATAAAGTGGTCGTTGGTTCTTTTTTAAATTTTACCATTTTGTGCGATTTTTTGAAAAAAGAAAATAAAAGTGTGTTGCTTTTGTGTTCGGGTTGGAAAAATCGTTTTAATTTGGAAGATACTTTGTTTGCGGGCGCTGTGGCGGAAGAATTATCGAAACACGAAAATTTTCCTTTTTTGGATGATGCCGCTTTAGCATCGAAATACATGTATCAAACGGCAAAAATAAATCCGCATAAATATTTAAGAAACTCTTCTCACCGCCAGCGTTTGGCTGCTTTACATCTCAAAAAAGATATAAAATATTGTTTGGCTTTTGATAAAACAAATTTAATTCCGATTTTACAAAATGGCGTTTTGGTAAAGCTTTGAAAAATTATTTTTAGCTTAAAATGGATAATTATTCAGAAATACATTTTGAATTTACTATAGCAACAGCTAAATTAGATTTGCTTATAAAAACAGCTATTGAAATAGGTAATAGAATGAAAGGAAAACAATTTCCCGAAAATTCTCCGATATATTACTCAGAAGGACTTGGTCAAAAGATAATTAATCATATATTGAGTGTAAGGAATTTACTTAATGGTTATCAATTTAGCTATGGTGAAATTTTATTTGCACCCAAATTAGACTATTCTTCGATATTTGTTTTAACTAGAGCTGCGCTTGAAACATATTTAGCGTTAAACTATGTATTTATTGCAGAGAATAATGAAACTCTTAAACAATTTCGTTTTTTGTGTTGGGACTTAGCTGGTTATATTGAGCGTAAAGATATGACAGCAACAACGGAAGAAGATAAAATAAAGAAACAAGTGGAAGCAGAAGCAATTGCAACTATAAAAAGAGAACTTGCTGAAAATCCGATTTTCAAATTACTTGAACAACATGACCAAAAAAAAGCTCTAAAAGGAGAATGGCGTTTAAATTTCAAATGGCATGATTTAGCTATGAAGGCAGGTTTTAGCGAAGCTTTTTTTAGACAACAATATAAATTTCTATGTTGCTATGCACACGCAAGTAGACTTAGTGTAATTCAAATTCAACAGAATAAAACCATTGAACAGCAAAAAGAAATGGTAATCTCTGCGATTGATACACTTCTGATGGTTCTTGCTAAACATATGTACGACTATATTGAAATTATGCCAGAGTTAAAAGAAATTAAAAATGATATGACAAAATATCAAATAATTCTTAATTACAAATATATTGGCGACAACTTTTTACAACCTAATAAGAAAAATTAAAATTTATTATTTGGTGCAAAGTTCCCGATAGTCATTAAAAAATATTTTTTGACGGCATCTGATTTCGAATAAAATTCTTTTGTCATTCTGAACGCGGTGAAAAATCTATAATTAAAGAGATGCTTCCTTCGTCAGCATGATAAGCGAAATATTTTTCAACCATAAAAAAGCCGTTCAAAAAAATAATTTTTCGAACGGCTTTTTTAAATCCTATAAATCAGAAAATCTTCAAACTAAATTACACGTCAATCTTCGCGTATTTAGCATTCTTCTCGATAAATTCTCTACGTGGTGGAACTTCATCACCCATCAACATAGAGAAAATACGATCTGCTTCTGCAGCATTTTCAATGGTAACTTTACGCAAGGTACGGAATTCAGGATTTAAAGTAGTTTGCCACAATTGCTCTGCATTCATCTCTCCTAAACCTTTGTAACGTTGTACGCCTACTGTATTTTCTTTTCCTTCGCCTCCAGCTAATTCTTTGATATGCATAGTGCGTTCTTCTTCTGTCCAGCAATAGCGTTGTTCTTTTCCTTTTTTAACAAGATACAAAGGAGGCGTTGCAATATAAATATGTCCGAACTCTACCAATTCCCTCATGTGTCGGAAAAAGAAAGTTAAAATTAAAGTCGTAATATGACTTCCATCCACATCAGCATCGCACATAATAATTATTTTATGGTAGCGCAATTTTTCCATATTCAAAGCACGTTGATCTTCTGTTGTGCCTCTGAAAACGCCCAATGCCGTAAAAATATTTTTTATCTCTTCGCTGTCGTAAATACGATGCTCCATCGCTTTTTCCACGTTCAGGATTTTTCCCCTCAACGGAAGAATCGCTTGAAAAGCCCTGTTACGACCTTGTTTCGCTGTTCCACCTGCGGAATCTCCCTCTACCAAAAATATTTCGCACATCGCAGGATCACGTTCCGAACAATCCGACAATTTTCCAGGAAGTCCGCCGCCAGTAAGTACATTTTTACGTTGTACCAATTCGCGTGCTTTACGCGCTGCATGACGAGCCGTTGCCGCCAAAATAACTTTATCTACAATTAAACGCGCTTGTTTCGGATGTTCTTCCAAATAATTGGCAAGCATTTCGCTCACGGCTGTATCCACAGCGCCCATTACTTCATTGTTACCGAGTTTTGTTTTTGTTTGTCCTTCAAATTGCGGTTCTTGTACTTTCACGGAAATAACAGCCGTTAATCCTTCGCGAAAATCGTCTCCACTGATGTCAAATTTTAATTTGGTAAGCATTCCCGATTTATCGGCATAATTTTTAAGCGTACGTGTTAAAGCTCTTCTAAAACCTGCTAAATGCGTTCCACCTTCGTGTGTGTTGATATTGTTCACATACGTATGTAAATTCTCTGTAAAAGAAGTATTGTATTGCATCGCTACTTCCACCGGAATACCGGATTTTTCGCCTTCCATGCAAATGCAATCTTCAATTAATTTTTCTCTGGTCGAATCCAAAAAAGCAACAAATTCTTTTAAACCTTCTTGAGAATAAAACAGTTCAGTAATCACATTTCCTTCCGCATCTTTTTCTCTTAAATCGGTGAGATTAAGGCGGATTCCTTTATTTAAAAAAGAAAGTTCGCGCAAACGTGCCGCTAAAATATCATAATGATAAACTGTTGTCGTGAAAATAGTTTCGTCCGGTTTAAACGTTTGAATCGTTCCTCTGGTAGTGGTCTCACCAACTTCTTTCACAGGATAAAGCGGTTTCCCTATGCAATATTCTTGTACATATATTTTTCCATCGCGATGCACTTCTGTTTTCATGTGTGTAGAAAGCGCATTTACGCAGCTCACACCCACTCCATGCAATCCACCTGAAACTTTATAGGAATCTTTATCAAATTTACCTCCTGCGTGCAAAATCGTCATTGCCACTTCGAGTGCCGATTTTTTTTCTTTCGCATGATATCCTGTCGGAATTCCGCGACCATCGTCTTTTACGGTAATCGAATTATCCGCATTGATAGTTACATCAATGATTTTACAATGTCCTGCCAACGCTTCGTCAATGGAATTATCTACCACCTCGTACACCAAATGATGTAAGCCTTTTACGCCTGTATCGCCAATGTACATCGACGGACGCTTGCGAACCGCCTCTAAACCTTCTAATACCTGAATACTATCCGCTGAATAATCAGCATTGTTATTTTCTTTCACAATTTCTTCCATTTTGGGGATATTTTTATTTTATTTTAATGCGTAACAAATATACTAAAAATGCTTAGAATACAAAATAAGGAACCGCTTTAAAAACCTTGTTTTTATTAACAAATGTTGATAATTTTATTTAGGAGGTTTGGAAAATTATTTTTTCAAATAGGATAAAAATAAATCCAATGCTTTTTTCTTGGACGCATCCAATTCGTAGCTGATGGATTTCATCAAATAATGCTTTACATCGGTGGCGTAAAAATTAATTTTTTGAAGCTCCAAAATTAATTCTTTTCGATGTTCAATTCCGTATTTGATAGCTTGAGAAAATTCAGAAATAAATTTTTCAGGAAGCTTTTTATTCGCCACCCAACACGCGAAAACAAAAGGCAATCCGGTAAATTTCATCCATTCTTCGCTTAAATCATACGTAAAAGGATATTTATTTTTAAGCGCAAAAGTGCGATCGCCAATAACAACTCCAGCACGTTTTCCAGAAAAGTTTTCTTCGTAATTTTTTTCAGCATTTATCCACGTCGGATTTATCTTCCAGAAATTTTTGGCTAATATTTTCGTCAACATCACCGAAGTTCTGGATTGATAATCCAATTCCACCGTTTCAATTTCCTGCAAAGGAACGCAACTATACAAAACCACCGAATTTACCGCGCCAACAGCTCCAATACAAAAATCTGTCAAAATATGAGCTTCTTTTAAAAGCGGAATAATCGCCACAGGAACAATGCCAATATCTACTTGATTGTTCAGTAATTTTTCGGCACAAGCCGAAGGAATATCAAATTGCATTTCATAATCATTCAAAATGCCAGAATGCTCAATTCCGTACACAAACGGCTTCGTATTCAAATAAGAAATAGCTGATATTTTTACAAGTTTCATTTTCCGCACACTTAAAATCAGCGCGAAAATACAAAACAGAAAACAGTTATGAATCTTTCTTCAACAAATAATTTCCGACGGCGCATTGCAAACATTTTTTTTGGCTGCAATAATCATTTTTCAATTGAATGGAAGCCTGTGATACAAAAGCATTCTCCATTTTCATTCCCAATTTTTTCCACGTTTCCGTGATGTGATTTTTTTCAGGATTTGTTTTTTGAAGAAAGGTCAAAGCTCGCTCCACAAATTCCTCTTCGCTTTTATGTTTTCCATACACAAACAAGAAAGGAACAAGCGTGTTAATGACGATATTTTCAATTGCCATTTTACCGAGCTTTTTCGTTTGCTTCCGCGATTTTTTCTCGAAATGAAAATGTGTTTTCCAATAGTCGCTCGTTTCAACAGTCAGTAGTTTTTCAATTTCTTCCAGCGTTTCTGTTTCCATTATTTTTGAAAATAAATGCGATGAAATGCTTATCAACTTTGCGAATTGTGCCAAACGAACAGTCGGGAAATTAACAGGACGCAGGCGCAACATTTTCCATAAATGTGGTTCTAAATTTTGGAGTCGGAATTTTTTTTTCAAGAAAAAATATTCTTTTTGCAATTGCTGCGGATAATCGTCCGAGAATTTTTTTTCTAAAAATCCGGCTTGACCGAACAACAAAGCTTCTATCTGAAATAAATTATTTTTGTGTTTCGCCAAATAGGCATTTGGCAAGGATTTAGCGAGTAATTCAAACGCATCTGCATTGATTTTGAAACCAAAATTACGCGCCAAAAATTGGTAAAATGTCTCTTCCCAATCGTTGTGATTTAATTTTAAATAGCGCGTAATCATTTCCGATTTTTGTTCCAAACGCTCTATCATCAAACGATCCAACCAATTATTCAACACAAAAATATCTGTTTCAAAAAATATTTTTTCACAAGATATTTCTACTTTTGCGGATTTCAAATAATCGTAATTACTTAAATAACGAGGATTTATTTTATTCTTCAAAACCAATGTAGGAAAAGCTTCTCCGCTGTTTCTATTTACAATAACATCTGCATCAAAAACCACGTGCAGCACAATATTATCGTAGGCTTTATTTTGTTGATGACCGTGTTTGTACCAATCCGAAGCATTGATATGAAGCTCCACATTACCCGCCCAAAGCGTGTTTCCAATTTTAATACGCGCATTAAAAAAATCCGGACCAGCATCTGTATTGTGTGATCCGACATTTAGAATTTCTAATTTTTCGCCTGATTCCAACACTAAATTTTGAGTATCAAACAAGCGAAATTTCCAAATATGGTGCAGCAATTCTTCCGTCATACCAATTGTTTTTAGAAAATTATTTTTCTACATTTGTTAAAACGTAAACTTTCGTTTCATGAAAAAAATTGTGTGGATACTTTTTCTTTTTGTTGGATTTCAATCTGTAAAAGCGCAAAGCACGCAGAACAAATTACATAAGCCATCCACAGTTTGCTACATGGACACATCTAACACACCGAAAACATTGAACACAGGCAAACCCTATATAATCGTAGAACAAATGCCAACATTTCCAGGCGGACAAGATTCATTGACAAGTTATTTAAAGAAGCATACAGTTTATCCTTATTCTGCAAAGACAAAAAAAATTGAAGGCACTATTTATGTTTCCTTTGTTATTTCAGATAAAGGAACAATATCACAAGTGAAAATTTTAAGAGGAATTACAAATGCGCTCGAGTTAGATGCTGAAGCACTAAAAGTGATAAAAGAAATGCCGAATTGGATTCCTCCAAAACAAGATGGTAAAAATGTAGCGACTCAAATGAGTTTACCTATCAAATTTATTTTAAGGGATAATAAATAGAAAAATTAATTTTTCAAACGCTTATTTGTGCCTCAAAAATTTTTTTTCTGAATTAAACGGACGTTTCATTTAATTTATCAATGTGCAAAATACGCATTCCTGTTTCTGAAATGCTTAACATATTTGCGAATTTTTGTCCCCAAATAAGTTCATCAGCCATGTATGAATGGCGCGAATAAATAGTCTGAGAAAAGCTGTCGTCAAAGGCTTTCAGAAGAATGATAAATTCGGCATCGCGCTCCAATAATTCTTTTTCGGTAATTTCATACAAAGGACTTTTTTCATCCACGTGATGCACAATTGTCCAATTCATCGGAAAAAGGCTAAGCCGATCGCGTTCCAAGGGCAAGAGCAAATATTCACGTGTTTTCGTATGCTTATTATTGATAAAAAGTATCACTTCCATTTCCACTTCTATCAACTGATTACTTCGTCCGTTAATCATTCGAAACTCAAATGCGGTAGAATCTTTATACGGTGCAATAAGTGCATTTTTGCTATACATAATTTTTGCCACTGGTCGTGAAAAACGTCCGTACAGCAAGCCTGTTGCCAATGCAAAACCCAATAAACCAACCATAGATTCTATAGAAGCAATCATACTCGATTCGATTTGAATTGGTGCCATTTTCCCGTAACCAAGCGTAGTAAGAGTTTGTGCACTGAAAAAGAAAACATTCATAAATTTTTCGAAAGCAGTTGTTCCGTCAATTCCGGAAAGCTCACTAACACCTACTTGCCAATACAAAACAGCAAAAAATAAATTAGCAAAAGTGTAAAAAGCAAAGACCAAAAAATTAAATTTTAGCCAGGACATGGCAATTAATTTGTGAAATACTTCGAACGATTGGAAAAACGGAACGCCTTTTCGAACAACATTGAAACTGCCGTCTTTATTGAGCGCACGCTTTCCGTTGATTGCCGAATTAAGTCCGAAACCTAAATCGTTGGCTACTTTTTTTTTGGATGAAGAATGCTTTTCGTGATTAAACATATTTATTCGGTCTCAAAATTAAAAAACAAAAAAGAATTAAAGAATGCGTAAAACATCACTCCCGCTTGCCTTTCCAGCATCGATTCAGATAAAAAATTCAACATAATAATCATTAAAAAAATAAGATACATTTTTTTATTTCTTTTAATTCCGATATAAATCGGGATAAAAAAATTAGCCAGTAAAATTAGAAAGCCAAAAATACCAAGCGTTGCAAACGTCTGCAAATACTGGTTATGCGAGTTTAATTGATGTTCATAAGCGCCGGTTAAACCTTTCTGTTTGTATTTTTCCATCAACACCGCTTTTACATCGCCCGTTCCAGCACCTGTCCAAAAATGCTCTTTGATTACGTCTTTCGTCGCGCCCCACACCAAAATGCGTACGCCAGTACTTTCTGAATCTGAATTGGTAATTGAATTTTTATCGCTTACAACACTTACCAATCCATAGATTCTACCTTTTATTTCAGGAACAAATTTCAGCATTGTGAAAAACAATAAAATCAAAATACCAATTCCTGCCAATCCGAAAATTATTTTTTTGTGTTGAATAATGTAAAAAATAAAATATAAAAACACGAGTAAAATCAGCGTGATAATGCCCATTTTAGAAGAAAGCAATGCAATGATTATCGCAAAAAATAATACAATAAACGCAATTAAAACCTTTTTTGATTTCGATAAAACAGTTTGGTTTTTCAGAGAATATAAAAGTAAAAATGCATTGGCTGTATTTAAAAACATCGAAAAATAACTCGGATGCAAATGAATAATATTTGAAAAAGATTCATAGAAAAAATTATTTTCTGAGAAGACAAAATAGCGATACACTGCGTTTGTCAAGCAAATGAGCACCGCAATAAAACATCCGATAATAAAAGACAACAAAATAGTTTCTCTTTCTTTTTTCGTAAAAGTAGAACTCGCTAAAAGCAGTGGAAAAATAAAAAGCGAACACTTCACTTGAATGTCAAACCAGCCCGCTTGCATATTCGTGGTGTGCAACAGCCCAATCATGTACACAAATAACAAGGAACAAAATAAAAATGCGATGCTCTTATTTTTGTTGTCGGAAAACTTTTTTTTGAAATTACCTTCTGCCACCCAATTGATACACAACAGCACAATAAAAACAGGCGTTATAAGTACCGAAGATAATGCACAAGCAATTAGTAGCACTAAAAAATAGTGAATGCGTTTGTGCCAAAACATGCGTTGTTCTATCATTTTTATTGATTCAAATTGATAAAATTCCAAAAATCTGTTGCAATTTTATCGCGTGTAAATTTTTTCTGAACATAATTGTAACCGTTTTCACCAAAGGTTTTCAAAGATATTGGATGGTTGTAAAGTTCTAAAATTTTATTCGCCAAATCGGCGCTGTCTTCGGGAATAAAAGCCAAGCCGCATTTTCCTTCGTCGATAAATAATTCTTTCGCTTCACCTTCTACGCCGAGTAAAATGGCTTTTTTCATCGCTAAATTTTCAAATATTTTTGATGGAATAGCGCCTTTAAATAAATCTAATTTTTTAAGCGGAATAATCGAAACGTCCGAAGTAGCAATAATCTCGGGCATTTCCGTTTTTGCAACGACATCAAAAAAGAAAACATTTTCGAGTTGTAATTGATTTTTTAATTGCTCTAAATTTATTTTTTCAGGTCCGCTGCCAAGTAAAATAAATTTTATTTTCGGATGTAATTTTAATTTTTCAGCTGCTTTTAAAATTACTTCTAAACCTTGCGCATGACCAATAATTCCGGCATACAAAAGAATAAAATCAGTATTCGAAAAATTATTTTTTTGACGCCATTTTTCAGCATCAATTTCATCGTATTTATAAAAACTCAAATCCACTCCATTCGGCAACCAGAAAATCTTTTTTTCAGGAAAGCGATCCGAAATATTTTTTACAATCCCTTGAGTTTGCCCGCTAATTAATTCGGATTTTCGATACATAAATTCTTCTAACTTAGAAGATAAAGAAAGTAAAAATTTATTTTTTACAAGCCCTAATTTCTCAGCGCTTTCGGGCCATAAATCGGATACATTAAAAATTAATTTCGAACGTTTTATTTTCTTCAATACATACGCCGTAATTCCCAAAAATAAAGGTGGAGATTCACATAAAACGAAATCAAATTTTTCCAATTTAAAACAACCTATCCACATCGAAGAAAAAACGAATGAAAAATAATTCATCAGTCGTGGAACAATTGATTTACTTGAACTTACATAAATCCAGGAACGGTGAATTTTTAATCCATTCATCTCTTCAAAAAAATATTTTTTTCCTTGATATGCTTTGTATATCTGCATTTGCGGATAATTCGGCATCGCTGTTAATACGCTAATTTCTGCACCCAATTTTTGCAAACGGACCGCCAACTCAAATAAACGGTTTTGAGGCGCGCCTACTTCGGGCGGAAAATATTGTGTGAGAATTAAAATTTTCATTTTCAGGTTTACAAATATAGCAGTTCTGTAAACTTCGTAGCGGCTGTTTAAATTTATATCTTTGAAAAAATATTTTTTATCTTGGAACATCACGATCATTCGCACGAACATCACGACCACAGTCATCACGGACATGGGCATCACCACGCTCATCCAGCAAACATTACAAAACTATTTCTGATAGGTATTTTTTTAAATGCATCTTTTGTTGTGATTGAAATTATTGCGGGTTTTATCAGCAATTCCTTAGCATTATTAACGGATGCAGGACATAATTTTGGAGATGTAGCCGGATTAATTATGGTAGTAGTTGCCGAAAAATTATCCAAGCGAAAACCCAATTCGAAATACACCTACGGTTACGGGAAAACTACGGTTTTAGTGGCATTGGCAAATGCTTCCTTATTATTAATCGGTGTGGGCGCTATAGCTTGGGAAGCCATCAGTCGAATACACGCGCCTCACACGGTGGAAGGGAAATTAATTTCGATGGTGGCTTTTGCTGGAATACTTGTCAATGGCGCAACGGCGCTGCTTTTTTTGAGAGACAAAGACAGTGATTTAAACATAAAAGGTGCTTATTTACACATGGCGAGCGATGCGATTGTGTCATTAGGTGTAGTGATTTCGGGCATTTTAATTATTTATACAGGTTATGAATGGGTAGATACCGCGATGAGTTTAGTGATTTGTATTCTTATTGTTTGGAGTACTTATGGTTTGTTAAAAGACTCGTTGCGATTGTCTTTGGACGGTGTTCCAGATGAAATTAACAGCGAAAAAATTCGTCAATTTTTATTGAATTTACACGAAGTTTCCGACATCCACGATTTACACATTTGGGCATTGAGCACGAAAGAAAATGCACTTACCGCACATTTGGTGATAAAAGAAAAAGTGAGCGATCAGTTTTTATTAAATGTACGAAAAGAATTAACACATCATTTTCATATTTCTCATACAACCATTCAGTTGGAGGCTTATGACAGCACTTTTATTTGTGAACAAAAATGCTGATAACAATCAAAAAACAATTTTAACGGCATAAAAAAAGCGACCATTTCTGGTCGCTTTTTTTGCTGAGCTAATTTTTATTTCTTTTCAGCTGCCTTTTTTTCTTTACGATCGTGATGAATCGCTTTGTTGTCTTGATGAATTTTTTTCTCATCTTTTACGGCTTGTTTCGGATGTCCGTTTTTCTCCGCGCGATCTCTTTGAGCAATGTTTTTTGCTTTTTTGTTTTGTTCATGATTGATTGCTTTTTGATCTTGTTGAGCTGTTTGTGCAACAACAGTTGTTCCTACAAAGGTGAATGCTACTAACAATGCACCTGCTGCAATTAAATTTTTAATTTTCATGGTTTTTGGTTTTTAAAGTTTATTTTTAATTAATTTTAGTTCAAAATAAAACGTTTAAGATGAAGAAGTAATGAAGACTATTTCTTTAAATTTTACGTTCTGTTGAGAAGTTTGCAAATGCTGTGCCAAAAATTATTTTTCTAATTTATTTTTTATTTCTTGAAACTATTTTTTAAAATAACTATACTTTCCTTACTGTGTTTAAAAGGATTTCAAGCGGAAGCGCAAAAAAATCTAAAACCAGAAACTTCAAAAAATTATTTTTTGGAAGTGCATTCAGACAACCAAATTGTTTCAAAAATTAAATTTCAAAAGGCATTTCTAAATACCGATGATAGAAAAAAAGAAATTGGAACAATCTTATTTCGTTTATACGATGAAGCTTATTTAGCGGCATCTTTGGATAGTATGGTGCAAGACAGCAACCGATTAACCGCTTATATCACTACGGGAGAATTATATAAATGGGCAAAATTGGGCAAAGGAAATGTAAGCGAAGCTATTTTGAGCCAAATCGGCTTTCGCGAAAAAATATATTCCAATAAAGCACTTTATTTTAAAGACATCGTAAAAATTCAGGAAAAAATTCTGGCTTATGCCGAAAACAACGGATTTCCTTTTGCCAGTGTAAAATTAGACAGCATAGATATTAATAATAACTCTCTCTCTGCAAAGTTAAACCTCACAAAAAATAAACTCATACATATTGACAGCATCATTGTAAAAGGAAATGCGAAAATCTCGACTCGTTATTTATACAATTATTTGAACATCCGACCTGGTGATGTGTATAACGAATTGGTTGTTAAAAAAATTTCGGCGCGACTGCGAGAGCTTGCTTTTGTAAGTGAAACAAAGCCTTTGAAAATTATTTTTTCAGACAAAGACACTAAAATATATTTATTTCTAACAGCTAAAAAAGCAAGTAAATTTGATGGTATTATTGGTTTTTTACCCGATCCGAATACTGGAAAATTAATTTTGACGGGAGATGTTCAACTCAATCTTCAAAATGCCATTGGCAAAGGCGAGCAAATTGATTTGAATTGGCAACGATTACGAGCTGCAACGCAAAATTTAATCACTCAATTGTCGTATCCTTTTCTTTTTTCAACCCCATTCGGAGTTTCCTATGGCTTAAAATTGTACAAACAAGATTCCACTTATCTGCAAGTAGATCAAAATTTTGCGCTTCAATATTTATTAACAGGTGGTGATTACTTTAAGGTTTTTGTCGAGAACAAAAGCTCCACATTGCTTTCTACGAGCGGGTTAGAATTTCAAACTGTTTTACCTCCTTATGCAGACAATACCGCTTATTTATACGGAATTGGCTATAAAACAGAGCGTTTGGATTATCGTTTAAATCCGAGAAGAGGATTTGCACTGAACGCAGATATTGCGGCTGGCTCAAAAACCATTAAAATAAACCCGAATCTGAATCCGATTGTTTATCAGGATTTAAAACTT
This sequence comes from Bacteroidia bacterium, assembly GCA_039924845.1. Taxonomy (NCBI): domain Bacteria; kingdom Pseudomonadati; phylum Bacteroidota; class Bacteroidia; species Bacteroidia bacterium. The sequence goes on along the minus strand of JBDTAC010000089.1, from coordinate 40,832 downwards.
TCGTCTAACCAATACAATGCCGATTTAACTGCCGTTTTTTTTCAACCTGTCGGTGTTAGAAGCGCTATCCAATACGGTTTGCAAGCTGCTTATTTGTATGGATCCTCTCTTTTTCAAAGTGATTTATTCCGCATTGGCGGATTGCACGCATTGAGAGGCTTTGACGAACAATCTATTTATGCCTCTTCCTACGCAATCGCCACCATCGAATACCATTATTTATTGGAACAAAATTCCTATTTATACGGATTTTTTGATCAAGCTTATTATCAAAATCAAAGCATTAATCACAATATCTGGGATACTCCTTTTGGTTTTGGCGGAGGAATTAGTTTTGAAACAAAAGCCGGTATTTTCTCCATCAGTTACGCGCTCGGAAAGCAATTTAACAACCCGATTGATATACGATCTGGTAAAATACATTTTGGAATTATCAGTTATTTTTAAAAAAATATTTTTATGAATGAGAAAACAGAACCAGAGATTGAAAAAAGTTGGAAGGCTATATTGGCAGACGAATTCAATGCCAATTATTTTAAGGAATTAAAATTATTTTTGATGGAAGAGAAAAAAAAGCATCGAATTTTTCCTCCTGGAAAATTAATTTTTTCAGCCTTCAATCGTACGCCTTTCGAAAAAGTAAAAGTGGTTATTATCGGACAAGATCCCTACCACGGCTACGGACAAGCCAACGGACTTTGTTTTTCCGTAAGCAACGGAATCAAACAACCACCGTCGCTTGTCAATATTTTTAAAGAATTAGTTGCTGATATAAATATTCCTTTTCCAAAAACAGGAAACTTGGAACCTTGGGCAGATCAAGGCATTTTATTATTAAACGCAACACTTACAGTAAGAGAAAATGAAGCTGGAGCACATCAAAAAAGAGGCTGGGAACACTTTACAGATACAGCAATCGGGGAATTATCCGCACGTAAAAAAGGATTGATTTTTTTACTTTGGGGAAAATACGCACAAGCCAAAGAAGAATTAATTGATACCACAAAACACCACGTTTTAAAAGCTGCACATCCTTCTCCATTTTCCGCATACAACGGATTTTTTGGTTGCAAACACTTTTCAAAAACAAATCAATTACTGACAACAAATGGATTAAAACCGATTGAATGGCAAGTTGATTAAAATGCATTTGAAAAATTAATTTTTTGAACGTAAGAATTTTACATTTTAGATTAACCAATTCTTTTCTGAACAAGGTGTTCGATGTTTTCAAATAAAGTTTGCGGAGCGTGGGTACGCCAATCCATTTGATTTAATTCGCCGCCAGCAACTAAAAAATAATCAATATTTTCGCGCTGGAACTCTTTAATAACGTGGCTTCTGAAATTTATCAAAGCAATCCAACCGTCTTCAATTTCATCAAACCATTCTTCGTAATAACAATCGTCGGACGCGTGAAAATTCAATACATTTTCGCCAATCAACATAAATTTTCGGATCCCATTTTCCATTAAATGTTCAATGATATCGCGCTTTAAAAGCATAATATCATTGTTGATGGCATCGTTCCATTCACCCAACAATTCAATCACAGCATAGTTTTGATCGTAATCCACAAAAATAATTTTCATCACCAATGTAGGTGAACCAAAATCGTCCCACTGCGGATGAATGTAATAATTATAAATAGTATGAGAATATTCAAACTCGCTGTATTCCCTGCCATAAAAGGGCGACAGCGTATCTTCTTCCGCGATGTACAGATGTCTCCAATTGTAAAATGGCTCAATATCTTGCATAAATATTTGCTTCGAAAAATTAATTTTTTAAAGACTTTTTTTGAACAAAATCTACTGCTTTCCTCACGCTACCGTGTTTTAGGAGTAAAGCATTTGCTTTTTCATACGAAACAGAAAGCGCTTCCGCGATCATTTTTGTGCCGCGATCAATTAATTTATTGTTGCTCAATTGCATGTCTACCATTCGGTTTCCCTTTACATGACCGAGTTGTATCATCAAGGAAGTAGAAATCATGTTCAACACTAATTTTTGCGCCGTGCCAGATTTCATGCGCGTGCTGCCCGTTACAAATTCCGGTCCTACAATTACTTCAATCGGACAATCGGCAAGCTTTGCTACCACTGATTTTTTATTACACGTAATACAAGCTGTCAGAATTTTTTTTTCGGTACATTTCTTTAAAACGCCCACAACATAAGGCGTTGAGCCAGAAGCCGTAATCCCGATAACGGTATCATTTTCAGTAATTTTATGTTTCAACAAATCTTTCCAACCTTGCGTTTCGTCGTCTTCTGCAAATTCCACAGCTTTACGAATGGCACTATCTCCGCCAGCAATAATACCAACCACCACGCCTTGCGCTACGCCATACGTTGGTGGACATTCCGACGCATCCACAATGCCCAATCTGCCGCTGGTTCCAGAACCGATGTAAAATAATCTGCCGCCTTTTTTCATTTTTTTAAGAGCTTGAGAAATTAATTTTTCGATTTGTGGAATGGCTTTTTGAATGGCATCGGGAACCGTTTTATCCTCCTTATTCATGTTGATAAGTAATTCTCGAACAGGCATTTTTTCGAGCGACTGATAAGGAGAAGAATCTTCGGTAGTTTTCATAAAAATGAAAGATAAATAACAGTTAATTAGCTACCTCGCAAAAGTAACGATACTAAATTGAATGCAAAATAGTGTTTCGAAAAATTAATTTTTCGAATGCCTTTTTTCAACACCTAAAACTGTGCATAAAAAAACATGTCCGATTTTTGAAAGAAAATATAAATGCGTATCTTTGTCTTCTTATAATTAACAATCTTATTGTTATGAATATGCTAACAGCAAAAGAACTTATAAAAGCAACCAAGGAGTTTACGAACGAAAGTAAATTTAAAAGTTGGCTTTATACACTCAGCACCATACTTTTCCTTGCCGCTTCGGTAACACTCACCTTTGCGCATCTCAATATCTTTATACGGATAGCACTGAGCATTTTGAGTGGTTTATTGATTGGTAGAACCTTTGTGATTTACCATGATTTCCAACACGGAACCATTCTTCGTAAATCAAAAACGGCAAAATTGTTTATGGAAGTAGTAGGTATGTATATCCTCGCTCCTCCCAGCATTTGGAAGCGTTCGCACAATTATCATCACAAACACAACTCTAAACTTTTCAGCGCCAGCGTGGGTTCTTACCCTATTATGACGAAGGAAAGGTATCTCAATTCGACTAAATTACAACGTTTATCTTATCTTGCATCGCGCCACCCGATCACGATTGCCTTGGGTTATTTAACTGTTTTCTTTTACGGAATGTGTGTAAGTTCTTTTATAAGTAGCCCAAAACGTCATTATGATTCCTTAATTACTATTATTTTACATTTTACCGCCGCGTTTTTATTGGTTTGGTTTTTTGGTTGGCTTACCTTTTTATTGGTGATGATTCTTCCTTTTACCATCGCTTTTGCTTTGGGATCTTATTTATTTTATGCACAACACAATTTCCCTGGCGTAATGTTTAAACAAAACGCTAAATGGACGTATGAAAATGCAGCTTTGGCATCTTCCAGTTATATGAAAATGAGCCGTATTATGAATTGGTTTACTGCCAATATCGGTTATCATCACATTCATCACATCAATGCAAAAATTCCTTTTTACAGATTGCCTGAGGCGATGAAAAAAGTTCCAGAATTGCAACATCCCAAAACAACTTCTCTTAAAATAAAAGATATCATTGCTTGTTTCCGACTTAAAATTTGGGATACCGAAACAGAAAAAATGATTGGTTTAAAAGAAATTAAAGCTACTTAAGTTTTTGATGTTTTAAAAAATAAATTTTTCGATCATGAAAACCATTGTAAACCCTCGTTTTATTTTTATTTCTGCGGCTGTTTTTGCAGCCGCTTTAACTCGTTTATTGCCGCATCCGTACAATTTTACGCCTATTGGAGCCATTGCACTTTTTGGTGGAATGCGTTTCGAAAATAAAAAATTAGCTTTTATAATTCCTTTATTGGCGATGTTTTTAAGCGATGTTATGTTACAATTAATCAGCGGAACAGGCTTTCACAACACAATGATTTTTGTTTACGGAAGTTTTGCATTGATTTCGGTTATTGGAATTCAAATGCGCAACACCACGAAAGCAGGAAACATTATTGCTTTGTCGTTACTCAGTTCTATTTTATTTTTTGCCATTACCAATTTTGGAGTTTGGGCACAAACAGGTTTTCTGGCTGGATCAGCAGGATTATTAACCACCTACGTTTCAGGAATTCCATTTTTTGGAAGAACGGTTTGCGGAGATCTTTTTTTCAACGCTGTATTATTCGGAAGTTTCTTTTACGCACAACTTAAATTTCCGATTCTTTCAAAAGTAAAAGCGTAATTATTTTCATTAAAAAAAGGGTTTGAAAAATTAATTTTTCAAACCCTTTTTTTGTGCTTAATGAATCAAATACATTTTACCAAATCCTTTCGTGAAATACTTATCAGCATCGGTTTGCATATTTTGCATTTCGCTCCCGTTCAGTTGCGTAATCACACGGTATAGATAAACGCCATTCGCTAAGCGATCGCCAAATTCATCTTTCCCATTCCAAGCGTATTCTGTAATATTCCTGCCAATGTGTAAAGAACCTAATTCGGATGCTGAAATTTCTTTCACAATTTTCCCAGTGATAGTCATGATTTGTATTTCGATGTTTTGAGGAATTTCAGAACCTGTAAGTGTAAAGACAAATCGAGTAGAAGTAGAAAATGGATTTGGATAATTTAACATATTGGTAATCATCGGTTTATTAATTACCTGAAAATCTATTTTATAATTATTTGTTCCAGATGAATTACTCGATCGGTCTGTCGCTTGCACCGATAATTCATACGTTCCATCTCCAGAAAAAGAAGGCATATAATTAATTTTACAACTGTTATTCGGCAATACTGCTTTCTGAAAAGTCATTTGCGGTCCGAAATATACGCGCTGCGATGTGGCTTGATTGGTGTTTCGGATATAAACGGCAAAATCAGACGTATCGTTTAATGCCAAAAATTTATTTTCATCTTTCAATCCTATTAAGATATTTGGTTTTGCCGAAACAATATCGTTGTTGAGAATATGGACGCCATCAAAAGTTACATCCATAATCGGATTGATATGATCCGTGCCAACAAAAAATGCAATTTTTGCAATGTTGTTAAAATGATATTGCTCTAAGCGTGTTTGCGGATGGCTCAATGGATTGACTTCTATCCACAAACTATTTATTCCCACGTAATTAGTCGTCGGAACTTTTACAGAGCTAATCAAGGTATCGCCGGCTGGCAATTTACGCGTCATCTGCGATGCAAGCGGATGAATGGCATTTCCATTGTCCACCACCCAATACGTAACGAGCATACTGTCCATATTAAATTCACTGATATTTTGTACCGCTACTTTAAATTTGAGTGAATCACCTTGCTGGATAGTATCTGCATGAAAACTAAAATATTTATTAGGATTGATTGCTACTTCTGGTTCTGGAGCATAAAATACTTGCCATTTATTTAGTTGTCCGGGTGTATGCTTCATGGTATCCTTCATAAATGTATTCAACATTAAATAGGGATAGGTAACTGGATTTATAAACGATAAATTCAAACTGGAAAAAGATGGCGAAATATTATTTCTTAGTACCGTTTGTATACCATTTTGATTGATTCCAATGATGTTCAAACGGACACTGTCTGCCGTCGGGCTTTCCTCTGCGTGTTGCCGCCAAGCAAGCGAATCCCAACGGGCAGAAGGACCTATCAACGGACCTGTAATACTTCCAGAACTGCTATTGTTGGTAAGATTTGTAATAAGCGTTAAAGCAGCATTCGCAGAATCTCCCACCATTTCAATGGAGCTGGTTGGACTTCCTTTCTTTGTAAAAAAGATAAAAGGATAGGTATCTGGAATAGAATGTACGTTTGCCATTCCTATATTTTGCAAAGCAGTGTAAGCAGAGGGATCTGAAAATGATTGGCATTTCCCTTGAATCCAGGAATACGCCAAAATATAATAACCGTTCGGAACGGAATCCGCGAGCATCGTTGCCAAACTCTTCATTTGAATAGGGTCACTTTGTTGAAACTCAAAATAATATTCTACACGAGCTCGACAAGCACCTAAATTATTTACGTTTCCGAAACTGTGGGTTGGATTATTATCCGTTGCTGGCGAAGTGGTATTATCAATGTAATGCGTTCCCCAGGGAATAAGTGAAACAGGATCAATAACAGCAATCATAATGCCAGGAGTAACTCCACAACCACCATAATCAGCTAAACTCAAATCTAATTTATATTCAACACCATACAATTGGGTGAGATTGTAGTTTGGAGGAATTTGCCCGTAATTATCACATTCCAATGTTTTTCCAGTAGGCGTAAAATCGAATCGACGCATCGGACGATTGTATTTGATGTAATTATAACCATCGTTTTTAAATTGGAAATAATGTGCTTGCTCCCAACCTCTTTTGCCAGTAATGAATTGGAAAGAGCTTTCTTGCCAAGGATAATCCTTCGTATCTGAAGTATCGCGCTTGACGCGCCAATAATATACGGTACTGTCTTGAAAAAGGAGTTTTGTTGATTTATTTGGAGTTGGAGAAACTAAATTAAATGACCAGCTTTTTTGATACGCATTTACAACGCCTCCAGCACTTGTTATCACTTGCGCTCTGGCAAATGGACTGTTATAAGTATCTGTTGTATCTATTTGAAAAATATATTTTCTGACTGGTGCAAAAGGGTTTCCGGTAGATGCTTTCAAGGTTGCCGTATCGTTGGGTATAATGGCAAATTGATAAGGATAAATCGGAATAATGTCGCCAGAAGTAATGAGCGTTGGAACAGCAGGATTATTGATATTTCCATTCCCAATACTATTATTGGATTTCGTAATCTCGTTGATTAAATTAGCAGGATCCACCATCACTTCAAATTTATTTAATCCGGCACCTTTTATTTTGTTTACCGGCATCGTAATAGAGAGTGTATCTTGATAATAAATATTCGGAAGTATACGCGTGTAAAGTTGCGTCGAATTATCCGGAAAAATACGATTCACATTTACCGTAACTGGCGTATTGATAGCTTTTCCGTTGTTAGAAATGACCACATGCACTTGAAAAGAATCTATCTGAGTTGTTATATTTTGTGGTGAAAAATAAAGACTTGAATCGCTTACCGCATAATCGGGTAAGGCAGGAGAATTAACTACGATGGCAGGATCTCCGTGAAGCGTCATTTCTGAACAAGTAAAACTAATGTAAGGATCTATGCCTGTTCCTTGAATAGCAGTAATGGTTTTCTGAATATCGTTTCCAATACTTCCTCCATAATTTTGATAAGTGATGTTTTTGTACAACTGATTTGAGTAATCATCTAAAGCATAGCTCACCCCCAATTCCACATTGGCAAGAAATCCGATAGTGCCTTTTTGCGGAATCAACACAAAACTTTCGCTGGTGCTAGAATAACTTTGTCCAAGTGGCTGAAAGATATCTCCAGCAAAACAGGAATTAGCAATCAACATGGGATATTTTCCTGTATTGTTATAGGCAGAAGGGACATCTAAATTTTGATCGAAGTTCCCGCCTGATGCATGTCCGAAAAACGTCATTATAGAAACTCCATTGTTAATCAGGCTTTTCACTGAATCTGAAATTGTAATTTGTATCGGAGCAGATGTTGTTTTTAAAAATGTATGTACATATCCACCAAAAAAAGTTCCTTGAATAATGTTTTTATAATTATTCAAATAAGAGGCATACAGCGCTTGTTCTCCAGCACTTGAACCTCCTCCAAAATGCAATATTTGTTTTTTCCACAGCGCAGCAGGAGCCGTTTCAAATTGCTTCACTTTGTTGAGATAAGCTGTTACATCACTCGCAACGTTAGCAGCCAACCTCCCTGTAGGAATAGCAGGTTGTAAAAAAGTCCCATTTAACCCAGAGGTAAATAAAATATCCGAAGAAGGGTTTCCGAAAGAAGGAACCAACGTATGATTGTAACTGGATGTATCTTGTCGGAAAAGTGCAGAATGTATTCCTTTTCCGATTAAAAATAAATATTTTGGTTTTCCGGGCCATTTGTTAATGGCATAATTACAGAAATTCCGAATAGACAATGGATCTTTATCAATACCATAAGCAAATTGATCATACAATTCATTTACATCTGCATACACCACATTAAAATGACCTCCATTCGGATCGAAACTACGGTACGACACATAATTGCTTACTGCTGAATATAAACTCGGATGACTCACAATTATATAAGCCGAATCGGCAGTTATTGTAGAGAAATTGGTAAAATTTCCATTCGAATTTACCGGCTTCAAAAAATTAATTTTTTGGATTTGATTATCGGATGTTAAAAAACATTTTTTTTCTCCGCCTGAATTGATAATGAGCGTTTGATAATTACTTCCATTTTGGATAACGGCAATACGTGAATGGTTTGTTAAATCATACAATATCGGAATTGAGCTTGCAGAAAAATCTCCAAAATTAAGATACGATTTTGCTTGCAATGTGTTCGGAACTATAAAGCTAAAAGAGGATTTTCCTTCCATATCAGGCAAGTGCGAATACTTCACATAAACATATCCAATAGCCAAACGATTCGAAACAAAACCAGGGTCAGAAACACTCGTAAGCATAAAATTAGCATTGCTTCCTAAATTAGAAGCTAAAATTGAAAATGAATATTGATTTTGCGCATACCCATAAAAAGTAGTATCCTCCAACATTAGCGTACTTCCAGAATTGGTATGAAATTGAATTTGGATGTGATGATCTGCCGAAGTAAACGCAGATGATTGAGATTCGCCAAACAACACTTCCTTTGCAGCAGCAGCAGGTCCGCTAATGAATGGATAAGACAAATCCAGCGATTGTGTTCCAGAGGTTCCTAAGTCTATTTCGTTATCAAACCATCCTTCAGAAGTAGTATAATGCGGATCAGTCGCAGCATCGGTACCCAAATCATAGGTTTGTCCACTGTAATAAACAACCGGATTGTCATAAACAGATTCCTTAAAAAAATAGTTCGAGGGCGTATATAAGGAAAATGCGGTATCTGTTTGCACAGACATTCTTTTGTTAGTTAACGAAGAATTCCACGTTAAAAAATAAGTGGCGGTATCGTTAAATAAACTGTAATAAGGATTGGGCAAATAGGGAATATTAGAATAGGCTAAAGAATCAAAAGTGCCATCGTTGTGTTGTGCATAAAACTCTAAATAATCGCCATTTTTAAATACGCTGCCGGCATCTGAACAATAAATATATTGTTCGATTCCTTTCGCAAAAATTTGAAAATTTTTAGGATGAATGGTGTTAAGCGGAATGCCAGCATTGGCAAGTGTGGTAGAATCTACACGATACACTCCATCCGAGCTAATTTTTATTTTGTAATATTTTTGAGAATAATTAATCCACTCGTTACCGAACGTTTGGGCAAATAATCCGGTAGCGGAAATCAATAAAAAAAACGTTAGTAAAAATTTCTTTATCACTTCGGTATTTTATTAATATCAAATTTCAATGAAAAAATATTGGAATACAAACCCACACCGGTGCTGCCGATATTGGACAAAGCATAATCAATCGTAAACGCTTTTATTTTAATCCCCACGCCCATATTTGGCTGAATATTGGTTACCGGCAAGCCGTTAATATCGGTGCTTTCTTGTATATTATTGATTCCGGCACGTAAAAAAATCATATCTAAATAGCCAAGTTCAAAACCAATATGCGGATCGGCACTCATTGGTTCTCCACTGAAAAGCACATTTCTTCTACCGTCAAACGTTAAATCCACATCCAATTCCGTCAGTAAAGAAATTTTATTGTGGTAAAAATAATTTTTTCGTGCTGCTCCAAGAATGACTCGCGGAAGCGTTATTTCTAATCCATTTTGAGGGATCTCATTTCCAGTTTCTTGAAAAACCGTTTGCATATCGCTGCTTAAATTATAACTCCAAGCGTTGAAAGTACTGGTAATATCGCGTGCCATCAGTCCGAATTTCCATTTTTTATAATCGTATTGCGCGCCGGCATCTAAACCGAAACCCCAAGCTCCAGCAAAACTGCCTACAATTCGACGAATCACTTTTGCATTTGCGCCAATTCGCAATCCAGGTATACCCAATTGTTTCGTATAAGAAAATAAAAAAGCATAATCCGCCGCCGAAAAAGATGTAATGTTGTCGTAATTCACAAAACCGTTCGCATCAATTAAATCAGTAGTATTGGCAATATTATCTACCCCAAAACGAACTGCACTGAACGCTAAAACACTGCTGCTGTCCACACGTACCGCAAAACCTGCGTAATCGTACTTGGCAATTCCTGCAAAATATTCCGCATGCATCAATGATAACTGCGCATTGCTCTTGATGCCTAACAAACCCGCTGGATTCCAATATCCGGAAGTGATATCATCCGAAATAGCAACATACGCATTGCCCATTCCCAAAGCCCTCGCCCCTACTCCAACAGCTAAAAATTCATTGCTGTATTTGGGAGCATTGCTTTGCGCATTAAGAAAAGCCGGTTCGCAAAAAACTGTAACACTCAGCAAACCGAAAATTATTTTTTTGTACCTCATATAACCCATAAAATTAAGTTTTTTTTTGAAATCCACCAAACAAGTAATTTTCAATAACATAAAAATGATAATAAAATTGCAAGGAAAGGACAAAACAATGTAATTTGTGCCCAATAAATCAATGGAATTGGACAATTTCAAAAAAAAATATTTCGACCGTTTAAATGCACTTCGTTTTTGTGCGTTTTTAATGGTTTTTATTTCTCACATTTTTGTGTTGAAAAGCGGAACTTCTGCGTCTTCTTGGATTCTTTTTTTGACAAATCATGCGCGTTGTGGTTTCCTCGGACTCGATTTTTTCTTTGTATTATCAGGCTTTCTCATCACATGGATTATTTTTGAAGAAAATTATTTTTACCAAAATTTCGATTGGAAAAATTTTTTTTTCAGACGCACGCTGCGCATTTGGCCACTCTATTTCTTAATTGTATTAATTGGATTTTCGGCTTCTTTTTATTTTTCAAATTCTGCACATCCACTGCCTTCCTTAATATATTTTTTATCTTTTACGCTCAACTTTTACATCGTAAAACATGGAGCTGATTTTCTATTTTTCCTCGTATTTTTATGGTCTATCGCCGTGGAAGAACAATTTTATATTTTTTGGTCTTTAACCTTGAAATTCTTTTCCAACCATGCTGTCAAAATTTGTTTTTTGATTCTTGTTTTTTCTCTTTTTTTTAGATATTATTTCAGCAACAATAGTGCAATGCTTTATTTTCACTCATTCAGCGTAATGGCTGATTTTGCAATTGGTTCGCTTTTCGCAATAAGCGCTTTTCGAAAAAATAAAATTTTTGTTTTTTTGAAAAGCATTTCGAAAAATTATTTTTCTGCGATCTATTTTTTGTTAATCCTAAATATTTTTTTTTACGATCGCTTTTATTCCAATATGTGGATGATTGTGTTTGAAAAATTAATTTTCTCAACGCTATTTGCACTCATTATTTTTGATCAATCTTTTCGAAAAAAGACACTTCAAAAAAATAATTTTTCAAACGTTATTAATTACCTCGGAAAGATTTCTTTCGGACTCTATTGTTATCATGGTATTGTCATTACAATTTTTAGTAAACTTGCAGCAGAATACAATTTTGAAAATTCATCTATCGCATTTTTTATTTTAAAATCGGTGCTTATTTTTGCAGTAACAGTAATCGTTTCAGCAATAAGTTATGAATATTTTGAGAAATTTTTTCTACAATTAAAAAATAAATTTTACCCACAACGTCATTCATTATGACCAAACACATTCCGAATTTTGTTACTTCTTTAAATTTATTTTGCGGATGTTTAGCCATTGTATTTTCGTTTAGCGGTTATTTAGAATGGGCAGCCGCAATGATTGGTTTAGCGGCCATTTTCGATTTTTTAGATGGCTTGTTGGCACGCGTTTTAAACGTTCATTCCGAAATCGGAAAACAATTGGATTCACTCGCCGACATGGTTACTTTTGGCGTAACGCCAGGCGTTATTTTATTCGAATTATTTAATCGCGCTTTGCTCGGCAATTATCCGCTTCTTCCATTTTTTGCCTTTGTCATCACCGTTTTCTCGGCTATCCGCTTAGCGAAATTTAATTTAGATACGCGTCAAACAAATTCTTTTATCGGCGTACCAACGCCTGCCAACGCCATTCTCGTTGCTTCATTTCCGCTCATCATGCAATATCAGGCGCATTGGGCGGGCATTATGTGGACAAATATTTTTTTAAATGTTTTTTTTCTGATCATTTTTACCGCACTGATGTCGTATTTATTGATTGCTGAAATTCCTTTGTTTGCGCTGAAATTCAAAGATTTCTCCTTCAAAAATAATTCTTTGCGTTTTGTATTTCTCGGTATTTCTCTTTTGTTGTTGATAATTTGTCGCTTTGTCGGCATCCCAATTATCTTATTTTTGTACCTTATTTTTTCGTTGATAAACAATAAATTTTTGAAACCAAATGAAATTTAAAGCCGAAATAGATGTGATGCCATTGAAGGCATTGTTGGATCCACAAGGAAAAGCCGTAAGCGGAAGTATGAAAAATTTAGGTTTACCCGAAATCGAAAATGTGCGTATCGGAAAACATATCAGTTTAGAAATTGAAGCAGAGTCGTTGGAAACTGCGAATGTGAAAGTAACTGAAGCCTGCAAAAAATTATTGGCGAATCAAATTATGGAAAGCTACGAAATCAAAATTGCTGCAATTTAATTCTGTTTTATTGAGGCTTTGAAAAAATAATTTTTTGATCGTGTTTTTGAAAAATTATTTCCGCAATTCGAAATTTTTACCAAGATAAACTCTTCGTACTTGCTCGTCTGCAGCCAATTCTTCGGCTGTTCCCGATTTTAAAATACTTCCTTCAAAAAGTAAATACGCTCTATCAGTAATATCTAATGTTTCGTGCACATTGTGATCGGTAATTAAAATACCAATATTTTTATCTTTGAGTTTCGAAATAATTTCTTGAATGTCTTCTACAGCAATCGGATCAACGCCTGCAAAAGGTTCGTCCAACAAAATAAAATGAGGATTTACAGCCAAACATCTTGCAATTTCGGTTCTTCTGCGTTCGCCGCCCGAAAGTAAATCGCCGCGGCTACTCCGAATGTGTTGTAATCCAAATTCGTCCAACAAAGATTCTAATTTTTCACGTTGTTGATCTTCTGTAAGCTTCGTCATTTCAAGCACCGCGAGAATATTATCTTCTACACTTAATTTCCTAAAAATGGATGCTTCCTGCGCCAAATAACCAATTCCGAGTTGAGCACGCTTGTACATCGGCTCTGAGGTAATGTCTTTATCATCCAAAAAAATACTTCCAGAATTGGGTTTTATCATTCCCACAATCATGTAAAAAGAAGTTGTTTTGCCAGCGCCGTTTGGACCGAGCAAACCTACTATTTCTCCTTGCTTCACCTCTACCGAAACATTTTTTGCTACGGTACGGTGTTTGTATTTTTTGACTAAATTCTCAGTTCTTAACAGCATTTTTTTAGGCTTCAAAAAAATAATTTTTCAAACGTGTTGAAATGAATACACACAAAGGTATAAAAGTCTTTTAGAAAATAATTTTTTCGGAATGAAATAAAAGCGTGTAATTTCGAGCGCTATGAAACAAAATACAATTGTTGCCATCGGTGCATTGGGCGGAAGCGGAACTAGAGTAGTAGCTCAAATATTGATGGATGCAGGTATTTTTATGGGCGATGATTTGAATGTAGCCAACGATAATTTAGTATTCACGCGACTTTTTAAAAACCCGAGGTGGTTTGAAAATACTTCTCAAAACAATGTCAACAAACGATTGAAGCTGTTTGAAAAATACATGACGAACGGACATTTATCTTTTTCAGAGAAATTACACATTGCATTCGCAGCCTATACCAATCCTAGCATTAAAAGTAATTCTGATTATTACTCTAAACTATTTTCGGAACCTATTATTCGTACGAATAAAACTAATTTTATATGGGGATGGAAAGAACCGAATACGCAAATTTATATCGAAGAAATCGCTAATTATTCTCCAAATTTAAAATACATTCATGTAATACGGCATGGATTAGACATGGCTTTCAGCGATAATAAACAACAACTTAAAAATTGGGGCTATCGATTTAACATTCATCTAAAAGCAGATGATGATGAAAAAGAAATAGCTCGTAAACAATTGGATTATTGGATAAAATCAAATACAAACGCAATCGAAAAAGGAAGAGAGCTTTTAGACGATCGGTTTCATTTATTGTATCACGAAAAGTTGTGCAAACAACCAAAAATTGAAATAAAAAACCTCATGAATTTTATTGGACATGAAATAAATGATTCCATTTTAGCCTCATTGGCAAGTATTCCAACTATTTCAGGCTCAGGTGAGAGATATAAAAAAAACGATTGTTCTATTTTTTCAGAAGAACAATTGAGAGAAGTGGAAAATTTAGGATTTTCAATTTCAAAAAAATAAACGGTTCAAAAAAATATTTTTTCAAACGTGTTTTTTTACATGCTTATTACAGCTTCATTTTTAAATTGCAAATCGAACAATTTTTTATACTGCCCGTTTTGCTTGAGTAATTCCTGATGATTGCCAGATTCAATTATTTTTCCGTGATCCATCACAATTATTTTATCCGCTTTCTGAATAGTAGCAAGCCTATGCGCAATGATGATAGATGTTCTGTTTTGCGTTACTTTATCGGTGGCATATTGAATTAATTTTTCGGATTCTGTATCAATGGAAGAGGTGGCTTCATCCAAAATTAAAATTTTCGGATTGTAAACGTAGGCACGAATAAATGAAATTAATTGCCGCTGACCGACAGATAACATAGCACCACGTTCCATCACATTGTAATCGTATCCGCCAGGCAAACGACTGATAAAATCGTGCGCACCAACAATTTTAGAGGCTTCGATAATTTGCTCGCGCGTGATTGCTGGATTGTTGAGTGAAATATTATTAAGAATGCTATTCGAAAACAAAAAAACATCTTGCAAAACCACAGCAATATTGCGATTTAGGTTTTGAACGGTATACTCTTTTATGTTGATGCCATCAATTAGAATTTCGCCTTTATTCAATTCATAAAAGCGTGTTAGAATATTGATGGTGGACGATTTCCCTGCGCCAGTAGCTCCTACCAAAGCAATTTTCTCACCTACTTTGGCAGTAAAAGAAATATTTTTTAGTACCCAATTTTCATCATTGTACGCAAACCAAACATTTTTAAATTCGATGTTTCCAAGCATATTTTTTTCGTGTATTTTCCCAGAATCTTCCATTGCCACGTTGGCATCAAATACTTGAAAAACACGCTCAGAGCTAACCATTCCCATCTGCAAGGTATTGAAACGATCAGCGAGCATCCGTATCGGACGAAACAACATACTTGTAAACAATATAAACTCAACCAATTCACCCACGCTGGTGGTGTGTTGCAAAATTCCTTTTCCTGCCCACCAAACAATCA
Source organism: Bacteroidia bacterium (assembly GCA_039924845.1). Classification (NCBI taxonomy): domain Bacteria; kingdom Pseudomonadati; phylum Bacteroidota; class Bacteroidia; species Bacteroidia bacterium. Next base: position 25,242 of record JBDTAC010000089.1, on the reverse strand, counting down.
GCGCAAGCGAAAGAGATGACAAAATCTCGACCACTGGGAAGAAAATCGAATACGCCAAAATGGAACGAATATTTGCTTTTTTATGTTGATTATTAATGGCTTCAAATTTATTTAGTTCCGCTTCTTCTTTATTGAAAATTTGAACAATCGCCATGCCTGTGATATGCTCTTGTACAAAGGCATTTAGCCGCGCAATTTGAGTACGAACATCCTGAAAAGAATTGTTGACAGAATTTTTAAACCAATACGTAGCCACCAATAAAATAGGGATGGGAAGTAAACAAACAAACGTTAATCCTATGTTTTTGCTGAACATCACCAATATAATAACCAGTATTTTCAAAACATCGCCCATAATGATGATTAAGCCTTGCGAAAAAATATCTGAGATGGTTTCGATGTCGGAAACAACTCGTGTAACTAAGGTTCCGATAGGAGTTTGGTCGAAATATTTTAACCGCAATCCGATAATGTGATTGTACAAATTAGAGCGTAAATCTTTGATAATGGTTTGTCCCAACCAATTGGTAGAATACGTGCTTAAAAACTGTAAAATACCTTCCAAAAAAAGCAACCCTATTAAAAAACACGTAGCTGTTAATAGTTTATCAGCATGTGGTGTTACCACATAATGATCGAGCATGTATTCGATTAACATCGGGCGAATAGGGGAAACAAAGGCGAGTAAAGTGGTCGCAATCATCGACCAAACAAAAATATTTTTATAAGGTTTTACATAACTCAAAATTCTTTTCAGAAGGCGGTAATCAAAAATTTTGCCTGCAACCGATTTTTTTTTAGTAGAATTTTTCGACACGTTTTTTATAAATAATAGATGATTTTAACTTAACCAAATTTTTTCAGGATAGTCTATTTTTGTGAGATACAAGCCGTGTGCGGGAACTGAAAGTCCAGCTTCGCAGCGATTTTTTGCATCAAAAATAGTTTGCATTTCTACTGCTTTTATTTTTCCGAAACCGATTTCCAACATCGTTCCCACCAAGGAACGAACCATGTTTCGTAAAAAACGATCTGCTTGAACCGTAAAAATAAGTAAGTCTCCTTGCTCTTCCCAATCAGCCTTTTTAACAGCACAAATATTATTTTTCACTTGTGTATTTACTTTACTGAAGCTCGTAAAATCAGTGTTTCTTACCACAATAGCAGCAGCTTTGTTCATACTTTCCAAATCTAATTTTCCGTACAAATAGTAGGCGCTATCTGCTAAAAAAGGATCTTTTTTTCGATTCACAAAATAGCGATATGTTCTGGAATGTGCATCAAATCGAGCATGAGCATTGCTTTGGACAGGAATTATTTTCTGAATCGCAATGTCTTCCGGTAATAGCACATTTAATTTAAACAGCCATTTTTGCGGATCAATGTGTACATCTTTTTTTTCGGAATCAAAATGCGCAAAATATTCCTGCGCATGCACGCCAGTATCTGTACGACCTGCACCTGCCACCGTTATTTTTTCTGCCAAAATCTTTGTCAATACATCGTCCAATGTTTGTTGAACAGTTTTCGGCGTATTTTCCTGCGCTTGCCAACCGTGGTAATGCGTTCCTTTATAAGACAATTGTAGAAAATAGCGATTCGGCACTCCTGAAAAATTATTTTTTTGAAGCGCAAAAATACAGAAATAATATGACGCATTAAAATGATTTAGCAAATCACAAATAAGCAATTACATCGATTGGTATTTACGCTCGTTGGGAAAAAAGCCGCTCGAAAAATTATTTTTTTGAAAGCTATTTTCTGATTTGAAAAAATAATTTTTCGAACCCAAATTTTATTTTTCTAATTTCGCAAATCAGATTCCGTTAAATGGAAGGTTGCTTTGTATTGATTTTCTTACATCACAAAATAAATTTTCATGAAAGTATTACTTGTTGAAGACGAACCCAAAGTAGCATTGCTTATAAAGCGCGGTTTAGATGAACAAAATTACAAAGTAACCTTAGCGCACGATGGCGAAGAAGGAAAAAAACTGGCGCTCGAAAATACGTTTGACATTATTATTTTGGACGTTTTATTACCTCAATTAAACGGTATCGAAGTGTGTAAGCACATCCGAAAATCCAATCAGCAAGTACCAGTTTTAATGCTTACAGCCCTTGCTACGACAAGCGATAAAGTAATTGGATTGGACGCTGGTGCGGATGATTATCTTACCAAACCATTTAAATTTCAGGAATTACTTGCCCGCGTGCGCGCACTTACTCGAAGAAAAAATGTACAAGTAACCAACAAAATTTTCACGCTTGCTGATTTAGAATTAAATGCTGATAACAAAACTGTAAAACGTTCCGAAAAGCCCATTAATCTGACCGCGAGAGAATATTTTTTATTGGAATTTTTCATGAAAAACCAAGGCAAAGTACTTTCGCGTGCAGAATTGGCAGAGAACGTTTGGGAAATTTCTTTCGATACAGGAACCAATGTGGTGGACGTTTACGTGAATTATCTTAGAAATAAAATTGACAAAAATTTTTCTCCAAAATTAATTCACACCGTAATCGGCATGGGTTATGTGCTTCGGGTGGAACACGAAAATAAATGAGAATACGTAACAAACTTACGCTCACCTATACGCTCATCATTGCAATTATCCTGCTTTTTCTCAATTTTTTAATTTATTATTTTACCGTTTTAAATACGAAACAAGATTTTTATGTGAAATTAAAAGAACGTGCTTTTATTGCTGGCGAAGTTTTTTTGGAACAAGACGAATTGAGTCCGAAACTTTTTCAAGATATCAAAAATAAATTTTTACAATCGCTCCCAAACGAAATTGTGAAACTATACGACAAAAATGATAATCCTGCTTTTATTGATGTATCTGAACAAGGAATTTTTACGAATGATAAAATAAATTTAGCACGCGCAAATAAATTAGTAGAATACGAAATCGACAACCGACAAGTGGTTGGAATTTGTTACGACGACAATCAAGGACAATTTATCGTAATGGCTTCTGCCGTTGATTTGCCAGGCATGGAGCGTTTAATGTATTTGCGCGAAGAATTATTTCTGGGGTTTATTTTGAGTTTGATTATCGTTTATCTTTCGGGAAGGTTTTTTTCCATTCAAGCTCTTAAACCAATGTCTAACATTGTGAAAGAAGTGAATGCCATTGGTGCTTCTAATTTGCATTTGCGCGTCAATCAAGGAAACGGGAAGGACGAAATTGCAGAGTTAGCAGTTACTTTCAATAATATGTTAACGCGTTTGGAAACTGCTTTTGAAGTGCAGAAAGATTTTGTGAGCAATGCTTCGCACGAATTACGAACGCCACTTACCACCATTATTGGTGAGATTGATGTTTCCCTAAGTAAAGAACGAAATGAAGTGGAATACCGAAAAGTATTGAATTCCGTGCTTTCAGAAGCCGAACGTTTGAGCAAAATGACGAATGGTTTATTAGACATGGCGCAAACAGGTTTCTACAATACAGATTTAGTAACCGAAGAAGTTCGTTTGGATGATTTATTGTGGGAATCGAAAAGTGAAGTCGAAAAAAAAATTCCCGGAGTAAAAATTCACATCGAATATACTAACATGCCAGAAGATGCTTCTGCGCTTATTATCAAAGGAAATAAACAATTGCTGCACATCGCTTTCGAAAATATTTTTGAAAATGCTTCTAAGTTTTCAGATAATAAAATTGTAACAGGACATTTAGAATATGCGACAGATAAAATTCGCATTACCATTTTAGATAGTGGAATTGGCATTCCAGAAGCAGAGCAAAAAAAAGTGCTTGATTCGTTTTACCGTGCAGAAAACGCTCGAAATTATACCGGTTCCGGAATCGGACTTTCCCTCGTCAATCGTATTGTTCAGTTGCACCAAGGAACTTTGAATATTACTTCAGAAATCGGAAAAGGAACTTCTGTAGAACTCACATTTAACACAATTTAGCGCCTCCTAACGCTCTTTTAACGGGATTCTAATAAGAATTTAATTTTACCTCCTTCGTCTTTTTATAAATTTGCGCTCTGTTTTTTAGAAGATGATAAACACAACAACCAAAAAAATAATTTTCGGAAGCCTCTTTTTACTCACACTTTCCTTTGATAGTAAAGCACAAGCGGATAGTCTGAAATTATATACCGACACCGTACATTTGGATATGAACGCGGTGGAACAACGTTTTGTGAGCAAAAGTTTAGTTCTGATTGCTGCTAAATACAATGTAGACATCGCGCAAGCCAATGTGCTTCAGGCAAAATTGTGGTACAATCCGAATATCTCTGTACAAACAGGTTTTTACGATCCGATCACACATTCTTTTTTTAATCGTGGCGATAATGGAAATGTGGACGCACAAATACAACAAGAATTTTCGATTGTCGGAAAATATACCAATACGGTTCGCTTAGCAAAACTTTCTGCCGATGAGGCTGAGTTGGCTTTTGAAGATGTCATCCGAAGTTTAAAATTGCAATTGCATACAGATTACGGAAACATCTTGTATCTCCAACAACAAATAAATGTGTTTCACCGCCAGCAAAGTGAATTAACACACTTGATAGAAAGTTCCGAGCAAATGTTCAAACTGGGCGCAGCTTCTGGAGATGACGTATTACGACTTAAAGCAGAGTTAAATGATTTGGAAAATCAAGAAATAAACACGCTTTCTAACATGAATAATGCCCAAGCTGATATGAAAATTTTATTGTGCTATTCGGCTACTACTTACATTTCATTATCTGATATTACGCATGAAAAAAATACACTTCCACCTTTTACTCAAATTGTGGATAGCACTTTGAAATCAAGACCAGATATTTTGCTTGCTAATAAAGACGTGGATTTACAACGCATGAATGTGAAACTTCAAAAATCAACAGCTGTTCCAGACCCTGATTTTTTATTTTCGTATTCTCAACAAGGAAGTTATATCAACAATTACACAGGCATTGGCTTAGCCATTGATTTACCTTTTTTTAATCGCAATCAAGGCAATATAAAAGCAGCAAGATTTACGCTTCAACAATCTCAAGCAACGGACAGCATCAAAAATTCAAGCGTTCAAAACGAAGTGGCAGATGCTTACATTACTTACGCGCAAGTTCAATCTCGTGTGCAAAATATTGATCCTGAATATTCCAAACAATTGGATGATTTATTAACGGATGCCTATAAAAATTACAACAAACGTTACATTAATTTACTCGATTTTTTAGATCAATTGAGAACGTATATGTCTGCCAAATTAAGTCTTATCCAATTAGACAATAATTATTTCAACGCGGTGCAAAATTTCAATTTCAGAACTGGGGCACATTATTTAAAATAAAATCATGAAAAAAATAAAGTTCTTATTATTGATGTCAAGTATTTCGATGCTTTTCTTTTTGCTGACATCTTGCGGTAAAAAAGAAGTGGAAACAACTCCCGAAAATGTAAACACAATGCCGCTTAGCGCAGAACAATTAGCGCAACTTAAATTGGATACTGTAAAACTTACGAATGAAGTTTCTGTGTTGAAGTTAAACGGAATTATATCTTTTAATCAGGATGAAGTAGCCAATGTTTTTCCCTTGGTAAGCGGTCATGTTAATTCCGTGCGTGTTTCAGTTGGAGATTACGTAACAAAAGGACAAATACTTGCTACCGTTCAAAGTGGCGATGTGAGTACGTATCAAAATCAATACAATGTAGCCGTTTCAAATGTTGCCATGACAAAAAAGAATTTGGACGTTGCACAAGAACTCTACAAAACAAATGTGTATTCAGATAAAGATTTAATCACTGCGCAAAACGATTACAAAGCGGCAACAGCCAATTTGGATATGGTAAGTCAATATTTAAAAATATTTGGAGCAACGGCAGGTAAAGCAGATGCAGAATACAAAGTAAGTTCTCCGATTGATGGATACGTGGTTCAAAAAAACCTCAACGAAGGAATGGATATCCGTCCGGACAACGGAAATAATCTTTTTACAATTTCAGATTTAAAAGATGTGTGGGTGCTTGCAAATGTTTATGAATCCAACATTGCAGATGTGCATTTGGGTGATAGCGTGGAAGTAAAAACATTGGCTTATCCAGACAGAAGTTTTCACGGAAAAATTGACAAAGTATTAAACGTTTTAGATCCAGTAAATAAAGTGATGAAAGTACGTATCAGCTTGCCTAATGCGGATTACGCATTGAAACCATCTATGTTTGCAAGCGTTACTATCACTAAAACAGAAAATACAAAAATGCTATGTGTCCCTTCCGACGCCATTGTTTTTGACAACAGTCAGAATTACGTATTAGTTTATAAAGACAAATCTACTATACTCATCCAACCTGTAAAAGTTGCTACAACTTTTGGGAACAAAACATTTATCGAATCAGGATTAAAAGAAGGAGACAAGGTTGTGGGTTCTCAAACATTGTTGATTTATCAAGCATTGAACGGTTAAGTAATCTAAACCATGAATAAATTATTAAAAGGCATATTATTTTTTTCCTTAAAAAATAAGTATTTTATTTTTTTCGCGACGGCTATTTTAATTGTTGCCGGCATTATTTCTTTTAAAAATATGCCAATTGAAGCATATCCTGATATTACTAATACGGAGATTACCATTATCACACAATGGCCTGGCAGAAGTGCCGAAGAGGTAGAGAAATTTGTTACCATTCCGGTTGAAATCGCTATGAATCCGGTGCAAAACAAAACCAGTTTGCGCTCAACAAGCGTGTTTGGACTTTCTGTGGTGGACATTGTTTTTGAAGACCATATTACCGATATGGATGCACGCATTCAGGTAAACAGTTTATTGTCGAATGCCAATTTACCAAATGGAATTTCACCTCAAGTACAACCTCCAACAGGACCAACGGGAGAAATTTATCGTTATACTTTAGAAAGTAAAATCCGCGGACCCCGCGAATTAAAAACACTACAAGATTGGGTATGTGATCGTGCCATAAGAGCTGTGCCAGGTATTGGTGACATAGTGAGTTTTGGTGGAATGGTAAAAACGTATGAGGTACAAGTGAATCCACAAAAATTAGTTGATTTAGGATTGACACCCTTAGATGTTTATACAGCTATCAACCGAACAAATATTAATGTAGGCGGTGATGTGATAGAAAAAAATTCGCAGGCTTATGTTGTTCGCGGTATTGGCTTGCTGAACGATATCAACGAGATAAAAAATATCATTATAAAAAACGATAATGGAGTTCCTATTTTAGTGAAAAATGTTGCCAATGTTGTCATTTCCAATCAACCGCGTTTAGGGCAAGTCGGCAGAACTGATGTCATTGACAGTGCAGGACATCGTGTCATCAGGGACAATCCCGATGCAGTGGAAGCAATTGTTTTAATGCGTAAAGGAGAAAATCCAGACGATGTGATCGCTAACCTCACCAAAGCAATTGATAAGTTAAATACTAAAATTCTTCCACCCGACACAAAAATAGTTCCTTATTACAACCGAAAAAATCTCACCACATTTGCTACACATACCGTATTGCACAACATGGCAGAGGGTATCATTCTTGTAACATTATTGGTTTTTCTATTTATGTTCAATTGGCGAACTACTCTAATTGTTGCCATCATTGTCCCTCTTTCGCTTTTGTTTGCTTTCATGTGTTTAAACACGATGGGAATGTCTGCCAATTTACTTTCCTTAGGTGCTGTAGATTTTGGAATTATTATAGACGGTGCAGTTGTTATGGTGGAAGGATTATTTGTGATGTTGGATCAAAAAGTGATTGATATTGGAATGGAGAAATTTAACAAACTCAGTAAAATGGGAATGATTAAATTGAAAGGGATGGAATTAGGAAAAGCCATTTTGATTGCAAAAATAATTATCATCACCGCCTTATTACCTATTTTCGCTTTCCAAAAAGTAGAAGGAAAATTATTTTCTCCGCTCGCTTATACGCTTGGATTTGCGCTGTTGGGAGCGCTTTTATATACTATAACATTGGTACCTGTTTTAGTAAGTGTTCTCTTAACTAAAAACGTACACGAAAAACACAATCCTATCACGCATATAATGTTTGGTATGATTATCAAATCATTTGATGCCGTTTCAAAACATCGTAAAACTACATTGATTATAGCAGGAATAGTAATTGTGGCTGGTTTGTATTCCTTTAAATTTTTAGGTTCTGAATTTTTACCGGAAATGGATGAAGGTGCGATGTGGGTACGAATTCAACTACCATACAGCGCTTCTTTACAAAAATCAGTAGAAGTTTCTACACAAGCACGTAAAATATTAGCATCTTTTCCACAAGTTGAACATGTGGTTTCTCAAACCGGAAGACCTGATGACGGAACGGATGTAACTGGATTTTACAACAATGAATTTGATGTGATTTTAAAACCGGAAGGCGATTGGACAGATACCATTTCAAAAAATGATTTAATTGAAGTGATGCGAAAAAAATTAGAAATCATTCCAGGTGCGGATTTGAATTTTTCTCAACCTATTTCTGATAATGTAGAAGAAGCTGTTTCGGGCGTTAAAGGAGATATTTGTTTGAAAATTTGGGGCGATTCTCTCAATTATATGGAAGATAAAATCAATCAAGCCGTTACTATTTTAAAAACAGTACCGGGAATAACGGATTTGGGAGCCATCAAAAATATCGGACAACCGGAATTAGACATTGATTTGGATCAAACAAAAATGGCATTGTACGGCGTAAGTACAGCCGATGCGAATGCCGTTATCCAAATGGCAATTGGCGGCGCGCCTGCATCTCAATTGTACGAAGGCATCGAGCAGTTTGACATTCGCGTGCGTTTTCCAGAAGAATTTAGAAAAAACGAAACGGACATTGGGAATTTAATGGTTCCGACGATGAGCGGTTCCGAAGTTCCGATTAAGGAAATTGCTAATATTTCTTTTAAAACAGGTCCATGTCTTATTTTCAGAGACGGTAACCAACGTTATGCTGCTTTAAAATTTTCTGTGGAAGGACGTGATATGGGAAGTGCTGTCGCCGAAGCGCAAGAAAAAGTGAATACTCAAATTCAGTTAAAAAAAGGATACACTATGAAATTTCAAGGCGATTTTGAAAACGAACAACGTGCTTCGAAACGCTTATCCCAAGTGGTTCCTATTAGTTTAATTTTGATTTTTATTTTGCTCTTCGCGATGTTCGGTAACTTTAAAGATGCCGGATTGGTTTTTCTAAATGTGCCTTTTGCCATCGTCGGCGGTGTGGCAGCCTTGCTTATTACAGGAACGCATTTCAGTATCTCTGCTGGTATTGGTTTTATTGCCCTTTTCGGAATTTGTATTCTCGAAGGCGTATTATTGATTACAGCATTCAAACAAAATATGGAAAAAATGCGTGAACAAAAAAACTCGTTGTACTTTGCTGTAAAATTAGGTGTAGTTTCTTTGATTCGCCCAGTAATGATGACGGCATTGATGGCAGCAATGGGTTTACTTCCTGCTGCAATTTCTACAGGAATTGGATCAGAAAGTTCCAGACCATTAGCACGCGTAGTCATTGGCGGAATTTTATCTTCGATGTTTTTTTCCTTATTGGTATTTCCATTGATTTTTGCTTGGGCGTATCGTAATGTGGATAAAAGGCACGAAGAGGAAGGTTTTAATACGCCTACACCCGAATTAAAAAATTAAATTTCTAATAAAAATCTAATTCATTTTTAACACAAGCAAGCAAATCTTGTTCGTAAATTTGTCCCAACAAAATGTTTTTTTCGTTTACAATTGTTTTAGTTAATAGTAGTTTGATTAATGTTAATTTCTCTGAGTTCCGCGGTTCAAAAATCGCGGAACTTTTTTTTTATAAAAATATCGTTTGAAAAATTATTTTTTTGAAGTGATATTTTTGCTTCTCAAAACCAGATTTTAAAAATTATTTTTTTGAAAAATTTATATAGAACAATTTGGAGACGATATCGTTGTAAGTGATTTACAAATCAAATTTTTCTTTTAATTTCAAAAAACGTTTTTCTAACAAATTGTAGGATAGATGAGCTATTATTATTGTTAATGAAATGCCAAGTATGAGAGCTATAAAATTATTTAACCTAAAAATCCTTTGATTGAATAAATTAATGAAATAAGGAATCGGCTTGTGATATAAATAAAGTCCGTAGCTAATTTTACCTAAATATTTAAGTTTAGGTAAATTGAGAATTTTACCAACAATACCTTTAAAACCAAAAAGCGAACCGATTAGTAAACTAACTGATAGCATAAGAACAGAAGATACTATAAACAAATGAGGAATTTTGAAATACAGACTTATTGTTAATGTAATCATAGATAATAAGATAATCAAATATTTAAACTTGTAGAGAGGAGATAAAAAATACTGCCCTTTTTCTTTGATTAAAACGGCTATCAATGCACCACTTCCGAGTGTATCGAAATGATAAAAAGTTAACATTCTTATGCGATCTATTTCGGTGAACGATTTGAAAAGTAAAGTTATTATTATAGTAACAAAAAGAATTTTGAGCAGTTTTTTATTGTCAATATATATCACCAACCAAGGCCAAAATATATAAAATTGCTCCTCAACTGCAAGTGTCCATAGATGATTTAGTTGAGTACCTTTCATTCCGTTCTTAAAGAACAAAATATTTTGCGTATAAGTGTAATAGTAAACAGCATCTCCTTTGTCCCATATATACAATCTAAAGACAATCATAAGAAATAAAAAAAAGGTTATAAACAGATAATAAGCAGGAAATAATCGCAGTGCTCTCTTTATAATAAAATTTTTAACAATTATAAATTTTTTATTTACTATTGATTTTTGTTCCAGTAAAATTGCAGTAATCAAGTACCCAGAAAAAACAAAAAACAAATCTACTCCAATCCATCCCAATGGAAAACTCCCTAAATTAAATACAGGGAGAAAGTGATAAATAATTACGCTAAATGCTGCAAATGCTCTTAATGAATCTAATTGTTCAATTTTCCCTATTCGCTTACTCATATATTGAATCTATATAATGCTACTTTAATTACCAGCAATCAAATATTAAGAATAAATCAGCTTCTGTTAAAAATTCTGTATATAAATCTCATTATATGTTCATCTGTTCAAAAACAGATTTGAAAAATTATTTTTTTGAAAGCTCAATAACGGCTTTCGCCATAGAATCCCATTGAAAACGTTTTTTTTCAATAGCTGCATTCGCAGAAAATTCTTGTTCCCGCTTATTATTATAGAAATCGAGTAAAGCATCAGCAATTGCCGTAGGTGCCGAATCCGTTACATAACCTACTTTATTGTGCGGAACAATTTCCGACAAACCGCCCACATCCGTTACCAACATCGGTCGTTCAAATTGATAGGCAATTTGCGTAACACCGCTTTGTGTAGCTGTTTTGTATGGTTGTACCACAATATCCGCAGCACAGAAATACTGTTTCACATCTTCCGAAGGAATGTATTCTGTTTTCAAAATCAATCGGTCTTGAAGATTATATTTTTGAATGAGTTCTTCGTAAAAAGATTTGTCTTCGTAGTATTCTCCAGCAATAATTAATTTTACATTGAGTTGTTTCAAACGTTCATCAGCCAAGGTTTCCAGCAATGTATCCAAGCCTTTGTATTTTCGAATAAATCCAAAAAATAAAATGTGTTTTTCGTTTTTATCGAGTTTTAAATAATCACAAGCGGCTTCTTTACTAATTTTTTCTCCAAAATTATCATACAACGGATGCGGATGAAAAACATAATTCGCATTCGGTAAAAAAGAAAGTAAATCATTTTTTACTTGCGAACTCATCACCACAAAACCATGATTTTGATTCAGAAAATACTTAGTAAGCGCTCTATCTCCAATTCTTTTTTCATGCGAAATCACATTGTCTAAAACCGAAATGATTTTTGTTTTCTTACGCAGCATTTTTGAAACGGTTCCGAGCGAAGGTGCAAAAAAAGGCATCCAATATTTCATCAATAAAATATCCGGCTGCATTTTTTTTATTTTTTGAGCCGTGGTATAATAACTGAAAGGATTAATGGTATCAAGCGTTCGGAAGGTTTCTATTTTGTCCGACGTATCATTTTCGGTTACGTATTGCGTTTTTCCAGGAAATAATAAATCAGGATATTGACGCGTAAACGTGTATGCATTTACCTTGTGCTCTTTTTGTAAAGCTTTGTACAAAGCTGTATTAAACTGAACGATTCCGCCTCTGTACGGATAAAAAGTGGAAAGGTAAGCGATGTTCATTTCAGCTTAATGCTTAGTTCGCCGATGGTGGAAAAAACTTTTTCTACGGAAATATCTTGCATGCAATTTTTGCTGCGAATACATGTATTTCCGTAATAACAATCGCAACCTGTATGAGGTTCCACAATAATTCCTTTTCCGTACAATTCAAATTCGTGTTTATTGAAAATATTATTGAATAAAAGCATCGGCTTTTTCAAACCAATTGCAATGTGCATCATCATCGAAACAGCAGTAACAATGATATCACAATTAGAGGTGAGCGCAATAAATTCTTCCAACGAAAAAGTGCCAGGATAATACGCGCCTGTTTTATCACGATACAAATTATTCATTTCATTCTCATCTTCTCCGCCCAACAACACGGGAAAATAATTTGCTTTTTGCAAACGAACAATTAATTCCAACCAATAATCAGAAGGCCAAAGGCGCGTGCTCCAACGTTTTCCGCAACCAGTATTTAATCCGACAATAATCTTAGTTCCTGCTTTTTCGCGAAGCACTGTCCATTTTTCTGCCAAATCCTTGTTGTAATTGAGCAAATACGGTTCTTGTTGAAAATCAAATCCGCAGATTTCAAAAATTTCTTCTAAATAATTCTTTTTATTCTGAATGGAAAGTGTGTCGAAAAGTCCGGTCATTAGCTTGTGTTCCGCTTTTTCGTTCGCAATGTCGATGTGATTGTTTTTCCAGATAAAGCCAAATTTCTCTTTCGCTTGTACATCCGATAAAAGTGCACAAGCTTCAATTTCTTTATCTAAATTAATTGCAACATCGTACTGTTGATGCGTGATATGATATACTGCATTGAAATCAAATTTGTAAATTTTATCAATTTTATCCGCAGGTAAAATAGCCGGAGAATGTGTTATCCAAGTAATGTGTGCATTCGGATATTTTTTTCGGAAACGTGTTATAAGCGGTGTAGAACGGATAACATCGCCGAGCGCACCTAATTTAATAATTAGAATTTTTGTTTTAATCGCTTTGTATTCTGTACACGTTGGACAAACCTGTCCTCTTTTTTTATTTGGAGCGCAAGGAATATCGCCTCTAAAATGAATGCAATCAAATTTTACTTCGTTCAACTTCATCTTTTTCTACAATTAAAAACCTGTTTTTTTATGAATTTGATAATCGTTTCTTTCCGGAGAATTTCTGGAAATTAATTCGCCTAAAAAGCCCGCCACAAAAAGCTGCGTACCAATAATCATGGCAAGTAACCCGAAATAAAATAAAGGTCTGTCGGTCATGCGGTAATCCAACCAAACGTATTTCGCATACGCGAGATAGGCGGCAATTGCAATACCTATCATAAATAAAATGCTACCCAATAATCCGAAAAGGTGCATTGGTTTTTTTCCGAATTTAGTTACAAATGTGATGGAAAGTAAATCTAAGAAACCGTTTACAAAGCGTTCCAAACCAAACTTCGTAACGCCGTATTTTCGTTCTTGATGTTGTACTTCTTTTTCAACAATTTTTGTGAAACCCGCCCATTTTGCAATCACCGGAATGTAGCGATGCATTTCTCCGTAAACTTCAATGTTTTTAACCACTTCTTGACGATACGCTTTTAAGCCGCAATTAAAATCGTGTAAATAAATACCCGACATTTTGCGCGTTGCCCAATTGAATAATTTAGTGGGAATGGTTTTGGTAATCGGATCATACCGTTTCTTTTTCCAGCCTGAAACAATGTCGTTTTTTTGATTGAAAATCAACTCGTATAATTCAGGAATTTCATCCGGGCTATCTTGCAAATCGGCATCCATCGTAATAACTACATCGCCTAAACAAGCTTCAAAACCAACATGAAGCGCGGCAGATTTGCCATAATTTCGGCGCATTTTAATTCCTTTGATATTCGGATTAGCAGCCGAAATGTCAATTATCTTTTCCCAAGATTTATCTTTGCTCCCATCGTCAATCAACAAAACTTCGTACGAAAAATTGTTTTTTTGCATCACGCGTGCTATCCAATCACACAATTCGGTCAAGGATTCTTCCTCATTATACAAAGGAACAACAATGGAAATATTCATATCAAGCTTGTGTATCGGGAGTTTCAAAAACAGGTTTGTCTTTTTGAAGAATAGCAGCAGTAATCAAGGAAATAATAAAGCCGATAAAAAGAAATCCCACGATGGTTATAATCGCCATAACACTAGGACTGGTAAATATTTTTATACTTTTCATCGCCATGTCCATAGCTTCAGGTGTCATATTTGGGGTATTTGCCATCTTTATTTGAGCTTGTTCCATAATCTGATTAATCAGATTTGGGTTAATAAAGGTCATGTAAATATACATGTAGGGCGCATACAAAACAGCCGTAACTCCGCTGATAAGTGTTCCAAAGCCAAGCGCTTTACCGTACGAAATAAATCCTTCCGCTTTCTTTTCTCTAAATTGCTTTGTAGCGAAAAAAATAACCAGTATTAACAGTAAATAACTGACGTATTGCGTTCCCTTTGGCGGCAAGCCTTTAATGGCAGCGTTCAAAATTAACGAATAAATAATGCACGCAGCAGCGGCAATAACACCAGCGATAAGCGCAGGAGCGAGAATAGAAGTCTGTTTTGTTTCCATGTTGAAAAATGTTATCGAGCAAAGATAATAATTAAAGTGAAAATAGCGCGTCAGTATGCTCGTTTTAAAAGCATTCTGTTTTGTTATTGTATTTTGTTACTGAGACCTATCCGTTTAGTAACGGTTCTAAAAGAGTTCTTTCTCAGTACATCAAAGAATGAAGTTTTAGCAGGATACTTAGAGTTCTTAGTGTGTAACTTACAGTTCTTAGGTAGACACTTAGAGCTCTTAGTAAGGCACTAACAGTTCTTAGTGTGTTACTTACAGTTCTTAGGTAGGTACTAACAGTTCTTAGTAAGGCACTAACAGCTCTTAGTAACACACTAACAGTTCTTAAGTAGACACTAACAGCTCTTAGTAAGACACTAACAGCTTATTCTTTCTCAGGATGAGTTGATACTTGGCAAGAATGAACTGATACTATCTGTTTATTAGTTCTTTTTTAGTAAATTTTAACACATACTAAACAATAATGAGTTAGTACTTGACGTTTTTAAACAAGTTTAACCCTAAAAACAAAAGAAAATGTCGAAAAGAACCGTAAGTGTAACCCTTCCGCACAACAGGCCGGAAGAGTTATTGCGTCTCGCTCAACGCATCATGGAAAAGAGCGCAACAAATGAGGAAGTAAGTCCGATTGCCCAATCCGATTTGGCAGATTTACAATCGCTTGCTACCGAAGCCGAAACCAACCGCATTCGCAGCATACATTTACGCGAAGAAAGCGAAAAGGATATGCAAGCAGCGCGCATCGCTTTAGGTATCGAGAAGGGGCAAACAGCCAGTAGTCCGAACACCCTCACGTATTTAGTTTCCAAAATGCGAGATGTTTTGCTCGCTCATTATCGCGGCAAAGAGGAACAACTGAGTCAGTACGGCTTTAAGGTAGTTACCAATTCCTTTTCGCCAAAAGGCAGAAGCATTAAGATTGCTAAAGAGTAAATTCCGTTTAATTTTCAGGAAACCACACCGCGTTTTGGTGTGGTTTCTTGTTGAGGTGAATTTATTTCAGCTACATTTGACAACAAACATCATAACATTCAGCACAAATGAAAAACTTATTTGATAAAGCAACCGCGCAAGAAATACAACAACGGATAGATAAATTAAATCCTGCTTCACAACGCCAATGGGGGAAGATGAATGTAGCACAAATGCTGGCACATTGTTCTGTTAGTATGGAAACAGCAACTGGACAATTGGTTATTCCACGTATTTTTATCGGCAGAGTGCTTGCACCTTTCGTAAAACCAATGATGTATAATGATAAATCGTATGGTAAAAACAGTCCGACAGGTAAAGAGTTTATAATTACTGACAAACGTGATTTTGAAAAAGAAAAAAGCAAGTTGAAATCACTTGTAACACAATTCTCCGAAGGTGGTGCAGCAAAATGTACTACACAGCCGCATTCCTTTTTTGGAAAAGCAACGTCCGAAGAATGGAGTAAAGGCATGTACAAACATCTCGATCATCACTTACAACAATTTAACGCCTAATAATTTCCTGAATATGAGTCATCAATTAATCGTAAAAAGCGATATTAAAATCAATGCACCATTGGCTAAAGTATGGGATGCGTTGGTGAATCCACAAAAAACAAAAATGTATATGTTTGGTTGCGAAGCGGTATCCGACTGGAAAGTGGGTAATCCTTTAATTTGGCGCGCCAAGGTAGAAGGCAAAGAAGTGGTATTCGTAAAAGGAATTGTGTTGCACATTCAAACCAATCGTCAGTTAAAATACTCGGTGATAGACCCCAATGCGTCTTATCCTGATGTGCCTGAAAATTATTTGAACGTTACGTATGATTTGTCGGAGAAGGGCGGAGTAACTCATTTAATGGTGCTACAAGACGGTTTCGAAAACGCAGCTGAAGGCGAAAAAAGATACATCGATACCTATAACAAAGGCGAAGGTTGGAACTCGATTTTAGTTGCTATCAAGCAATTGGTGGAAGGGAAATAAATGCGCTACTATCAATACCAATTCAAAGAAATGGCTACACAAAAAATAAGTTTACAAGTAAGCGATGGTACAAGTATGCAAGCTTACGTTTCGATGCCCGAAGGCAAAGGTCCGTTTCCGGCGATGCTTGTTTTACAGGAAGCTTTCGGAATAACTGCACACATTCGTAGCATTGCAGATCGCATCGCGAAAGAAGGATATGTGGCTATTGCGCCAGAATTATTCCACCGCAGTGCCGCGCCCGGCTTTGAAGCCAGTTATGGAGATATGACATCTATTATGCCCCATTTTCAAGCGATGAGCGTAGAGGGGATGTCGGCTGATATGAAAGCCGCGTACGATTGGTTACAAAAACAACCCAATGTAAAACACGCGAAAATAGGAAGTATTGGTTTTTGTTTGGGAGGCAGAGTTTCCTTCTTGGCAAACGCTGTGTTACCGCTTGCTGCGGCTGTTTCCTTTTACGGAGGAAAAACATCCGATTATGCGGATAAAGCGAAAGATTTACATGCGCCTCATTTATTCTTTTGGGGAGGTTTGGATAAACACATTTCTGCTGAACAGATAGACATTGTAATCAATGCTGTAAAAGCTGCGGAGAAACCGTATACCAATGTAGTGATTTCTAATGTCGATCACGGTTTTAATTGCGACGACCGCGCAAGTTATAACAAACATGCAGCTTCCGAAACGTGGGCAATGAGTATGGCTTTCTTCAAAAATAATTTAGGCGAGTAAAAATTAAATTTTGTTAATTGAAACAAGAGCTTCGAAAAATTAATTTTTGGACAGTTCTTTTTACTGTGTCCCCGTAATGGTGTCGTATTTATTGGAATTGGCGGGATCTACTTCCGTGAGGACGCTGACGACTTTCGTTTTTTCTTCGGGATAAGCTTGTTTAAATATATTGACAATTTCATCGGATTTGGCATTGAAGAAAAATTGCAAACCGAAAGAACCAGGCTTATCATTGTTAACTTTTTGCAATAACTGCAAACTTTGTAGGATGACAGCTCTACCGGCATCTTTGTTATCCGACATAATATCCAAGCCAAGGCGATGGTAGCGATAAATACATTCCCGCAAAGGCTTAAAATAAGGATCCAAAATGTTTTCGATGAGCCAATAGCGGTTCCGGTCGCTTTCATAAGGCTTCCAGCCTTTTTCAGCAGCGTTTTGCATATTGTTTACAATGGTTTGTGCTTGTTGAAAATAAGGCGAACCACCATTCAAAGAATACGAATCGTAATCCATTCCGATAATAGTATAAGCATAAAAAGCCAAAACGGACATCAAGTTGGGATTCACTGTTGTTTTAACAAATTCCATCGGTTGATATTGCAGGTATGAGAATTCAAAATCCTGATCAATGAAGTTAATCATAGTCGAATTGTATGAGCTTTTGTAAACAGGTCGCCGCGATTGTATTTGAATGGTTGCCTGAAATTGGTCGGTAGAAACCTGTTGCGTAACATTAATAAGGATACTGCATTCAATACGTTCGTCGTTTTTAAAAACATCGTTGGTAAAACGCGTATTGTTCATAAAGTCGAAGATAGAAGTTTGCAGGGTTTGCAGCACCAATTTGGTAGCAGATACAGATATGGCAGGCGATACAACAGATACTTGACAATTTAATTCCTGAGCAGAAACAATTGAAATAGAACTGAGAATAACTAAAATAATACTTAATAACTTACGCATGGTTGTGTGCCTGTAAAAAAATAATTTTTTGAACAATGTCTTTGGCTACTTCTGTTTTGGATTTTAACTCAAAAGTAGTCGTTTTATTATATTTGTCTATCAGCGTTATTTTATTTGTATCGTTTTTAAATCCGGCTCCTTTATCCTGCAAGGAATTGAGCACGATGATGTCTAAATTCTTTTTCTTCATTTTCTCCTTGGCATTGGCAAGCTCGTTTTCTGTTTCGAGCGCAAAGCCAACTAAAATTTGTTTATTCGATTTCATTTTACCGAGTTCCATCAAAATATCCTTGTTTCTACTTAATGGAATAGTAAAGGTTTCGGATGCTTTTTTTATTTTCTGTTTCGCAACAACAAGCGGTTTATAATCCGCCACCGCAGCCGCCATTACAACAATGTCTTTATTTTTAAAATTTGTTGTACAGGCTTTAAACATTTCGTCGGCGGATGTAACATCTATCCGCTTAATAGTTGGATGTTGCTGCTGCAAGGCAACCGGACCAGTAACCAAGGTAACATCCGCTCCATTTTTTGCAAATTCCTCTGCAATGGCAAAGCCCATTTTTCCAGACGAATGATTACCTATGAACCTAACAGGATCAATGGCTTCATAAGTGGGACCAGCTGTTACCAATACTTTTTTTTTATGTAAAAGCAATTTCTGTTCGTCTATAAAACGAATAATATCTTCTGGTTCTGCCATGCGTCCTTCGCCAAGTAAACCACTTGCTAATTCGCCAGTTCCAGGAGGAATCACTTTAACCCCAAAAGCAGCCAATTTTTTAAAATTTTCTTTTGTAGAAGGATGTTTATACATGTCTAAGTCCATTGCAGGAGCAACACAAACAGTACATTTAGCAGATAAGTACACTGCCATCAATAAATTGTCGGAAAGCCCATGTGCCATTTTAGCAATGGTATTAGCAGATGCTGGAGCAATGATGATATCATCCGCCCAAAGAGCTAAATCCACATGGTTTACCCATGATCCATCTGGCTTACTAAATTCGGAGTAAACCGTATTTTTTGAAAGCGTAGAAAGTGTGAGCGGAGTAATAAAATCTTTGGCGGCAGGTGTCATTATTACTTTCACATTCGCACCTGCCTTTACCAGCAACCGAATTAAGAAAGCACTTTTATAGGCAGCAATACTGCCGGAAATCCCGACCAGTATATTTCGTCCGTAAAGCATGACAAAAAAATTGCGTTCGAAAAATTAATTTTTCGAACGGTTAAAACTTATTTTGTAGGTTCCGAATCGGGTATGCGGTAATAGATTTTGTCTTCCAAAAATTCGTGTGTTGCGATTAAAGTAGGTTTCGGCAAACGCTCGTAATATTTAGAAACTTCTATTTGTTCTCTGTTTTCAAAGATCTCTTCCAAATTATCGGTATGAGTAGCAAATTCAGCTAACTTATTCGTTAATTCTTCTTTTATCTCCGCACTAATTTGATTGGATCTTCTGGCAATAACCACAAGTGATTTGTACACATTGCCAGTTTTAGAGTCAATTTGACGAAGATCTCTGGTAGTTGTAGTCAATTCTGCGTGTGTTTTTTTGTAATCCATGGGGTGTGTTTTTATGATTGTTTTTTTATTTTTTGTTGTTCTTTCAAAGCACTGTTGTAAATCTGCTCGGCATCTTTTAAAAATGCTCCTTGTGGAAACATATCCACATATTTAAGATAGGCACTTACTGTATTTTGAAGTCTTTCCGGCTTTTTTAAATCGATGCTGTTGATGGCAAGCAAGTAATTACTTTTCACAATCAGAAAATTAATTTCTTCCTTTTGTTTGATATCTGGATAATCTTTTAATACATTTTTGAAGGCAACGATGGCTGCTTTATAATCTTCGATGTAATAATACAATTTGGCATTTTCGTAGGCTTTCCGTTGTAATTTAGCTCTCAAATTATCAATCAACTGATTGCATTTTGTTAATTTATCACTGTTCGGAAATTGATTGGCAAATTCCTGAAAGGCTTGAATGGCAGTCTTTGTATCGCTTTGATCTAAACTATACGTGGGGGAATTTAAGTAATAACAATAGGCATACATGTACTCGCATTCCTCTGTATGCGGACTATTTGGATATGTTTTCGCAAAGGCGTGAAAATAATAACCGCCCAATACATAATCACCTAAATTATAATTGGTATAGGCGTAATAGTAATAAACGGTTTCTGCTTTA
This sequence comes from Bacteroidia bacterium, assembly GCA_039924845.1. Classification (NCBI taxonomy): domain Bacteria; kingdom Pseudomonadati; phylum Bacteroidota; class Bacteroidia; species Bacteroidia bacterium. The sequence goes on along the minus strand of JBDTAC010000089.1, from coordinate 4,580 downwards.
TCTGTGCCTTTGTAAACGGTCATTAATTCTTCAAACAAAGGCAAAGCTCTAACATAATCGCCTTTATTGTAGAGGTCAATAGCAATTTCATATTTTTTACTGATGTCCGCATTTTTAATCATTTTATTGTATTTGCTACACGAAGAAAAGGTTCCAGCAAGTACTAAAATAAAGAAAATGATATGAATTCGTTTCAGCATAATAGGTTAAAAAAAGAGTGCAAATATAGCATTTCTTTGTCAAAAAGTATTTTTTTAATTTTCAATAAAACCGTATTTATTAATCAATTGATTTTCGATTAAAAATAATGTATCCGAAATGGAATAAAAAACTGAGCGAATTAGTGTTTACTGTATGGCTATCGTAATAATTAATACTCAAACTAAATGGACCGAAAGGCGTTTCGTAAATAGCTGCTGCCGTTGCAATATAATGCCTTATCGAAAGTGGTTTTCCGTAAACAGCTGTTAAATCCGTTTGTTTGCTAATGGCTTGATACGGTTGAAAAACGTAGCCTTCAAAACGAAGTTCGATATTCTTTTTAACTGTGATAATACTTTTTAAACCGCCTGCGGCATAAATATTTGCATGGTAGTTTTCTAAAAAAAGTGTTTGACTTTCAGGCGTAGGCTGAAAACCAGGAGAAATTAAAATGGTGGATGTGTAATTATTAAAAAATGGCTGGTTAGAATAAACCCCTTCTAAATAAACGCCTAAACGCAACGTACCTCGTCGTTTGTAATAATTGTCAAACGCACTTTTTAGCTGGATCCATTGATGTCCTTCTGTAGTTTGTTGCTTGTTGATGGATGTGGAACCGGGTTGTGTGTATTCGATGCCGTTTACATACGTTGCCTTTACAAAAAAACGAGCACCTTCAGTCGCGTATTGTTTTCTGTTTAAATTATTCACATCAAATGTTAATCGGGTATAAAAATTTCTAAAATTGGTTTGATCGGCGGTATCCGATTGTGTAAAAAGTGTTGTCTGATAATAATTATTTACAATGTCTCCAATCCCACCTGTAGCAACCATTTTTGCTTTGTTACCAAAAGGGAAACCAATATTTAGTTCTCCATATTGTTCGTTTTGTATCAAGTACGATGGCTTTACATCTTCAAAAAAAGCAGTGCTACTTTTAAAATAATCCCAGCGGTTATAAGTCATCATCGGTTCAATATAAAGTGGCTCTTTAAACGGAAAATCAATACGCGAACTTAACTGTGCCGAAGTATATAATTTTCCGAAATACGTATTTCCGCTAATGGATGTGGCCGTTTTGCCAAGATAATTGTATTGCAATCCCACAAAACCTTCGCTAATCGGACGATTTGAAAAATCGCCACCAAACTTTGCCAATAATTTTTTTTCTTGAACTATTTTTAAATTGAGCGTGTAAGATCCATCTGGATTGTAACTTGCCGTCGGATAAATACTTTTTATTTTATCATCCGCTATCAAGCGAAAATATTCTGGTCTTAAGCTATCAATAGGAATCGTTTTGGTTTTATGTCGCAATATTTTTTTTACATACGCAATTTGAACACGATTTAATCCCTTAATGTCAATATCTTTAAATTTCAAAGGCTGTTCCTTGTGGATAAAAGCAGCGCGCTTTTCTGCTAAAATTGTTGGGTCTACTTGACGTTGGATACATATTTTAATTTCTGAAATTTGGCGCATTGTAGCCGCATAACCGCTGTCAATAAGCTCTTGAGGATTATCAAAATCAAACAAAGCAATGTCTGTTTTTGGATTAATAATAATCCCATCTGGACAGTTCAGTGCATAATCTGTTTTACTCATGAGCATACTTTTAATTTGCGAAATGATGTCATCTGCTTTAGGCGGAGGAACATTTCCTGAAACATTGCTGCCAATAACATAGTCGGGCGAAAAATCTTTTTTCATTATATCTGATGGAAAATTATTGTATAAACCTCCGTCAAATAAAAGTTTTCCATCTACTGAAATCGGTTTTAAATAAAATGGATAAGACATAGAAGCACGAACGGCTTCGCTTAAATTTCCTCTTCTAAAAACCACAGTTTGTTTATCTTCTACATCCGCGGCTACGCAGCGAAAGGGAACCATTAAACTGTCAAAATTATAATGAGCCGCAGCCGCCGGTGCGGATAATTTTGACATCAAAGCAAAATCTACTGGAATGGGTGAAATAATATTTGTCGGAAGCGTTGTTTCTAAAGCCGAATCCAAAGAAAGTTTAATTGTAATCCACGAAGCATCCTCTTCTTTTTTCTTAAAATAATAAATGTATTTATTTTCGATTTGTCCGTACGCCCAATGTTTAAATTGATCCGACGTAACAATTTTTTCCATCTCCGCAGGCGTGTATCCAATCGCGTACATGCAGCCCACTAAAGCACCCATAGAAGTTCCAGTGATGTAATCAATCGGAATGTGATTTTCTTCCAAGGCTTTGATAACGCCAATGTGCGCCAAACCGCTCGCTCCTCCTCCACTCAGCACCAATCCTACTTTTTGAGCACTCACCGTATTCATAAAAAAAGTCATCAAAGCAATCGAAAAAATGCTTTCGAGAATTATTTTTTTACAGCGAACATTTTGTATTTTCATAAATGCTTAGCAATAAGCTCTTGCAAATCTACAAGATTTTAAAAGGATAAATATAAAATTACCACGTGAATTTTTTGTGAAGATAAAATGCTTTCGAAAAATTATTTTTTTGATGGCACTAAAAACCTTTTATTAATTCTGCAAAATACGCAGGACTTTCCAACAAACGCGAGCCATACCACGAAAATAATTCACCGTCCACAATTTTAATTTTTGCTTGCGGACAAATCAATTTAAATTCTTCGATGTGTTTTTCTTTGAATGGATAAGGTTCCGACGACAATAATATAATTTCCGGATTTGCCGCTTTCAATTGCTCTGCCGAGATTTCAGGATAACGCGTATTTCTTGTGTCTGAAAAAATATTTTTCGGGAACACATTTTCCAGTCCGCAAATACGCAGCATTTCATCTATAAAGGTGTCTTCACCAGCAACCATAAACGGTTTTTTCCAAATGAAATAAGCCGTTCTCAAAAATTTTTTTTTCACTTGCCGAAAAATTATTTTTTCAAATTCGATTTCTATTTTTTGTTTTATTTCTCCAGCTCTTTCTTTTTTATTAGTAATTTCTCCTATTCGAAGAATCATTTGTAGCGCATCATCCAGCGTTTTTATATCGCTGATCCAAACATTAAAATCGCGCGCCAATTCTTCAATTTGCGATTTTTCATTTTCTTCTTTATTCGCGATAATTAAATCCGGATTTAGCAATTTTATTTTTTCGATGTCAAGTTTTTTTGTTCCGCCAATGCGTGTTTTTTCGCGAAACCATTTTTCGGGGTGAATACAAAATTTGGTGATTCCGATTACTTCTTCATCTAAACCTAAATCGTAGAGTAATTCAGTCTGAGAAGGCACTACCGAAATTATTTTTTTCGGAATTTCGCGTAAAATAATTTCTCGATTTGTCTGATCGAAAAAATTATTTTTTTGAAAAGTATTTTTCATTTTACGATGAAAATAATTTCATCAATTACTAATCGCATCAATAATATCGTGTTTGGTAATGATGTGGATATTTCCTGCCAAATCCCTTACCAACACAGCGTTATTCTCTTTTGTAATTTTTTTAGAAACCTCTTCAATAGACGATTGCAACTCCACAAACGGGAATGGATTTTGCATTAATTTTTCTACTTTTTCTTGCTTCAAATCTGCGTTAGCAAGCAATTGCGTATATACGTGATTATCGTTTAATGCACCAATTATTTCATTTTTTCGCATTACTGGAATTTGAGAAATATCGTATTTCGTCATAATCTGAACGGCATCGTTTATCGACGCATCCGCATCTACTGTAAGTAAAGGACTGTTAATGTGTTTGCGAATTAAATCAATCGCTTTTGGTTTTTTAATTTCCAAAAATCCGCGATCGCGCATCCAATCATCATTAAACATTTTACCTAAATAACGCGTTCCGTGATCGTGAAAAATAACTACCACAACATCTGTTTCTTTCAATTGATCTTTCAATTGCATTAAGCCAGCCATAGCTGCTCCGGCTGAATTTCCAACAAATATCCCTTCTTTTTTTACGATTTCGCGCGTCATCAATGCTGCATCTTTATCCGTTACTTTTTCGAAACGATCGATGATACTAAAATCCACATTTTTCGGTAAAAAATCTTCGCCGATTCCTTCCGTGATGTATGGATAAATTTCATTTTTATCGAAAATTCCTGTTTCCTTGTACTTCTTGAAAACAGAGCCATACGTATCAATTCCCCAAATTTTTATATTCGGATTTTTTTCTTTTAAAAATTTTCCGGTTCCAGAAATAGTTCCGCCTGTTCCAACTCCAACAACTAAATGCGTAATTTTCCCCTCCGTTTGTTCCCAAATTTCAGGACCCGTTTGTTCGTAATGCGCTATTGAATTGGATAAATTATCTTATTGATTGGGTTTCCAAGAGTTCGGAACTTCTTTTTCCAAACGCGAAGAAACAGAATAATACGAGCGTGAATCTTCTGGATCTACATTC